>DURJ01000036.1 GCA_012837285.1 Bacillota bacterium | reverse complement strand
GAGACTGAGCTAGATCGAAGTGTCATTGACGAGATCGGCGATCCACTGGTGCATCTTTTGCGTAACGCCATTGACCATGGGATCGAGGCACCTGGGAACCGGCAGCAGAAGGGCAAGTCTGCTGTTGGGAAGGTGCGACTTAGCGCCGGGTACGAAGGGAATCATGTGGCTATTATGGTGGAAGATGACGGCGAAGGTATCGATCCGCAGGCGGTACTATACCGAGCAGAGAAGAAAAAGCTGATTTCCCCTGACCAGGCCAGTCGGCTGACCGTAGAGGAAATCTATCGCCTACTGTTTTTGCCTGGCTTCTCCACTTCCAAGGGCGTAAGTGATGTCTCGGGTCGCGGTGTTGGGTTAGATGTGGTCCAATACAAGATTGATTCTCTAGGCGGCAGTGTAGAAGTAACCAGTGCCAAAGATCAGGGAACGTGTTTTTGTGTTCGGTTGCCGCTTACGTTAGCCATTATTCAGGCCTTGATGATTGAGACTGGAGCGGAAATATTTGCTTTGCCTTTAGAAACTGTAGAGGAGATTCAGGTCTTAGAACCAACAGACATTAAGCTAATACGTTCGCGGGAAATCATGATTTTGCGGGGCGAAGTAGTACCTTTGGTCCGCTTGGGGCCACTTCTTGGCTGCCGGGAAAATACTGAATCGGTTGAGGAGCTGTCAGTGGTGGTCGTACGGGGTGATAGCAGCCGAGCCGGTTTGATTGTAGATAATTTAGTGGGTCAGCGTGAGATCGTGATCAAGTCTTTGGATCGCTTTTTGGGTAGTCTGCCTGGAATTGGCGGAGCTACAATTTTAGGCGACGGCAGAGTAGCTTTGATTCTAGACCCGACGGGCATACTCAACCTGGCTGGAACATCCTGTAAAAGGCTGAACGCAACCTATAGTGCCCCGCGGAAGGGCGCCCACTAGCCCCAGCCGCAGAGTACTTTTGCTGGCAGCACATCAGACTCAACCCAGTAAAGACAGGGTGAGAGAGAAGAAACTAGGATAAGGAGGACCCACAATGCAGCGCAAGGAAAGACAATTGGTGGTGTTTAGTCTGGGTCAAGAAGAATATGGCGTAGACATTCTACAAGTTAAGGAAATCAAGCGACTGACGGAAATTACCAGAGTACCCAACGCTCCGGACCATGTTGAAGGTGTCATCAACTTACGCGGTAACATTATCCCCGTTGTCGATCTTCACAAGCGTTTTGAACTAGGTACGGTTGAAGCTACTGATGAAAGCCGAATTGTGATTGTTAACGTACAAGATATCACCGTGGGCATAACTGTAGATGCTGTGTCGGAAGTAATAACGTTAGATAAGAGTTCTTTGGCCCCACCACCGCCACTTGTGGCTGGTATTGAAGCCAGCTTTATTGAAGCCATTGGCAAACTGAAGGACAGGCTGCTGATACTTCTGAACATGGATCGAATTCTAGGATTGGATGAGGTAGCTGCAACCAAGGAAGTAACTGCACGAGCAGCACAGGAAGGTGTGGTGGAGTGAGCCAAGACTGGTCAGAACTGCACTATGATGTTCTAAAAGAAGTAGGTAACATCGGTGCGGGAAATGCGGCCACGGCCCTGGCTGCACTGCTTAATCAGCAAATAAGAATGCAAGTTCCGAATGTAATTTGGTTGCCATTGGATGCAGTTGCAGATCGCTTGGGAGGGGCGGAAAAACCTGTGGCCGGGATCCTCCTTAATGTAGATAGTGATGTGTCGGCTACTATTTTGGTTGTATTTCCTTTGCAGCAGGCCTATCTCTTGCTGGACATGCTATTCAATTACCCTCTAGGCCAGTCTGCTACTATCGACGAAGTAGGTGCTTCGGCTCTTGAAGAAGTTGGCAATATCCTGGCTGGGTCTTATCTAACGTCACTTAGCACATTTACCGGTCTTACTTTTGTTCCTATGGTTCCAGCCCTGGCAGTGGATATGGCTGGAGCGGTGCTGGATTATGTATTGGCAGAATTTGGTCAGGTTGCGGATCAAGTTTTGCTGATAGAAACCGAATTACAGGCTCTAGGTGAAGATATTAACAGCTATTTTTTTCTGGTACCTAAGGTTAAGGCCTTAAACGCCATCTTCGCCGCCCTGGGGGTGGACCTTACGTGAAGGAAATACGGCGGGTGGGAATGGCGGACTTAGCGGTGGCCTGTTCACCTCTGGTCTTGGTTACCATTGGACTGGGTTCTTGTGTCGGGGTGGCTCTTTATGATGATAAGGCCAAGGTGGGTGGTCTGGCGCACATCATGTTGCCAAAATCAAATGGGCCGTTTGTCTCGAATCTAGCCAAATTTGCTGACACAGCCCTACCGCTATTGGTGACCAGAATGCTGGAATGTGGTGCACTGCATCGGCGTCTAACCGCTAAGTTAGCCGGTGGAGCTCAGATGTTTAAGCTAGACAGGCCTACTGACACCATGCGCATTGGCGATAGGAATACGGCAGCAATTACTGAATGGCTTAAGAAAAAGCGAATTCCGTTGTTGGCTCAAGATACCGGCGGGAACTGGGGTCGAACAGTGGAGCTGGATACAGAAACGGGTGAGTTTCTGGTGCGGACTATTGCTCGTGGCGAAAGACGCCTGTAAGGATTCTGACCCCAGACTGACAGGAGGTGGTCCGATGGATATTATGGAAGCTTGGAATAGGTATAAAGGCAACCAGGACCACGCTGCCTGGGAAAGACTGGTAGAACAGTACGCTGCGTTGGTGAGACACGTCGCCGGTCGGCTCCGGTTGATGTTGCCGGCCCACGTGGAGTACGATGATCTAGTTGGGAGCGGAGTTTTTGGTTTACTGTCCGCCATCGAACGGTTCGAACCGGAGCGAGGCGTAAAGTTCGAGACTTTTGCCACTAGCCGGATCAGAGGAGCGATTTTAGACAGTCTCCGAGCAGCAGATTGGGCCCCTCGCTCTCTCCGCCGGCGGGAACGGGCTATCGCTCAGGCTTACGGCACTCTGGAACGACGTCTGGGGAGGCCAGCCACCACAGCGGAAGTAAGTGCAGAACTGGGTATAGACCGGAAAGAATTGTACGAAATTGAACGCCAAATAAACCAAGCAGCTTTTCTGTCGTTGGATGCACCGTTGCAGGTAACCGAAGACGGCGAGCAGGTGCCTTTAGGGATGAAGATCGCTGCTGAGCAGGGCGACCCTCTGCAGTCCTTGGAAGAGCAAGAAAGACGACAACTGTTGGCTCAAGCAGTGGGCGCTTTGCCGGAAAGAGAACAGCTGGTGGTGTCACTTTACTACTACGAAGACCTTAACATAAAGGAGATTGCGGAGATTCTAGGCGTCACTGAATCCAGGGTGTCTCAGCTACATACCAGGGCTTTGCTCCGGCTAAGGGGATATCTTATTTGTTACAGCGAAGATCTGGATTTGGCCGAACGTTCGCGACCGGGGAAAAAGTGTGCAGTCGGGCAGGTGACATGACATGAGTGTAAAAGGCGTGGAACAAGTCATGCCCAAAGTCGATCATATGGGTCGCATCCAAAAGATTGCGGACGAAGGGGCGGCAGCAGAGCGTTTTGTTCTGGAACTTAACCAGGAAATTCAAGCCAAGCGTCAGAGCGTACCTGAGACAACAAAAGCTGAAGAAAATCGGATCGACGATTCCGACCTGCGGGAGAAAAAGGACCGCCGCTCACCAAAGAAAAGATCACGTTCGGCAACCAAAACCAATCTAGCCCCAGACGATTCTACACCGGGGCGCGGGAGACGATTAGATGTTCGCACCTGAACAGGAGGGCAAGTATGTACACGTTCTTGTTATTGTTAGCGGCACTGGCGGCGGGCTGTCTGGGTGGATGTTTGGCGCTGGCCCTAGCTCGGGACCGGGAACTGGAGAGGCTTCGTCAAGCTGTTAATGAGTTGTTATTAGAACTTGCATTCGCTGCCGAAAAAAGCTGCGAACGGCTAATTGCAGAACGGCGTAAGTTGGAGGAGCTGGCGGCAATTCCAAAAGATAGCCACACCGGGACGGCATCGGCCGGCAGCGGTTTATCGAACAGGCAAGAACCTCAGTCGGCTCCCCTTGAAATAACCTATTTAAAAGCACAGCCGAAAAATGCAAAGCCAAAAGTTTGGGATCAAGTGATGGTTCTGGCCCAGCAAGGAATGAATTGTGCGGAAATAGCCCAGGCACTTGACGTAGGACAGGGTGAGGTAAATCTAGTATTGAATCTGCACCGGCAGCTAAACAACACCAATGAGGCTGACAACGTTTCTTGCAGGTAAGCACAGGCCGGCCTGCTGAAGTGTTGTATTGCTAAGGCCGGTAATCTATGGTATACTACTTCCGGTTAAAACACACGCTTTCTGACCCAGACCAGGAGTGCCGGACGGTTCTGGATGGGGTTGAAGGAAGCGGAGGCAGAACTTAAGGAGGTTAACAGATGGCAGTAGTAACCATGAAGCAGTTGTTGGAGGCTGGAGTTCACTTTGGCCACCAGACCCGGCGCTGGAATCCTAAGATGGCAGAGTATATCTTCACCGAAAGAAACGGCATTTACATCATTGACCTACAGAAAACCGTACGGAAGATTGAGGAAGCCTACGAGTTCATCCGAAATTTGGTAGCACAAGGCGGTTCAGTGCTATTTGTCGGAACCAAGAAACAAGCTCAGGATTCCATTCGGGAGGAGGCTGAGCGCTGTGGAATGTTCTATGTCAATGTGCGCTGGCTCGGCGGTATGCTCACCAACTGGCAAACCATAAGAAAGCGAATCCATCGCTTGGAAGAACTGGAAAAAATGGAAGCCGAAGACATGTTTTCCGTTTTACCGAAGAAAGAAGTCATGCAACTCTTAGCAGAAAAAGATCGTTTGAATAAGTATCTCGGTGGTATCAAGGATATGCCAGGATTGCCTCGAGCAGTTTATGTTGTAGATCCGCGCAAAGAGCGCATCGCTGTGGCGGAAGCTCGTAAACTGGGTATTCCGATTGTAGCTATTGTAGACACTAATTGTGATCCTGATGAAATAGACTACATCATTCCTGGGAACGACGACGCTATTCGCGCGGTGAAATTATTAACAGCCAAAGTTGCCGATGCTGTGCTCGAAGGTAAGCAGGGCGAACAGACCACGGAAGAAGAACAGTGATAGCGAAGGTAGGGGAAGCCAAGGGGGAAACCCCTATCTGCCCTTACCTTCTTAATTAGTAGGGAGGTACGAGAAGTGGCGGTTTCTGCAGAAATGGTCAAGGAATTGAGAAAGAAAACAGGCGCCGGAATGATGGATTGCAAGCGTGCTTTACAAGAGACCGGAGGGGTCATGGACAAGGCGATTGACTATTTAAGGGAGAAAGGCTTGGCAGCGGCATCCAAGCGGGCAGGACGTACAGCTGCTGAAGGGGTTATCGAATCGTATATCCACCTGGGCAGCAAGTTGGGGGTACTGGTGGAGGTAAATTGTGAGACCGATTTTGTCGCTCGTACAGATGAGTTCCGTGAATTTGCAAAAGACGTTGCCATGCAAGTGGCAGCTGCCAATCCCCTCTATTTGGCTAAAGAAGATGTTCCGGCAGAAGTTCTGGCCAAGGAAAAGGAAATCCTTCGTGTACAAGCCCTCAACGAAGGCAAGCCGGAAAAAGTGGTAGACAGGATTGTTGAAGGGCGACTAACCAAATTTTTCAGTGAGACCTGTTTACTGGAACAACCGTTCATTAAGGATCCCGACAAGAAAGTTGGCGATCTCTTGAAGGAGAAAATGGCTCGGATTGGCGAGAACATGATTATCCGTCGCTTTGTACGCTTTCGTTTGGGTGAGATGCTGGAGTGACTTTTCCTGCCCGAGTACATTTTTTAGCCGGGGGGAACGAACAAGATGCTGCAGCCAAAGTACAAACGTGTTGTCGTAAAACTGAGCGGGGAGGCACTGGCTGGCGAGAAAGGTTTCGGACTTGACCACCAGGTGGTCAAGAGCGTGGCTCAAGAAGTCAAGGAGATTTACAAGCTCGGAGTAGAAGTGGGCATTGTAGTAGGCGGTGGAAATATCTGGCGTGGTGTTTCTGGCAGTGAAATGGGTATCGATCGGGCAACAGCCGATTACATGGGTATGTTGGCCACGGTGATCAACGCTCTGGCTTTTCAGGATGCGCTAGAAAAGATCGGAGTTGACACTCGCGTTCAAACCAGTATTGAGATGCGTGCAGTGGCCGAGCCATATATTCGCCGTCGGGCCATTCGCCACTTAGAAAAGGGGCGAGTAGTGATTTTTTCCGGAGGCACCGGCAGCCCTTATTTTAGCACTGACACCACCGCCGCACTTAGAGCGGCGGAAATCGGAGCCGAAGTTATTCTCATGGCTAAGCGAGTGGACGGTGTCTATGACTCTGATCCTTTGAAAAATCCGGCGGCAAAAAAGTTTACTGAACTAAGCTACATCGACGTACTAAACCAAGGCTTGGGAGTTATGGATTCTACGGCAGCTTCACTCTGTATGGACAACAACATACCGCTTTTGGTGTTCGGCATTTCCACCTCAGGTAACATAAAGCGGGCAGTAATGGGGGAGTGCATTGGTACCACTATAGGGAGGGAGTTTGATGTCACTGAGTCAGATCGAGAGTGAAGCCGAGGGAAAAATGAAGAAAAGCCTCGATGCTTTTCGCAAAGAATTGTCTCTTATGCGCACCGGGAGAGCTACTCCAGCACTACTGGAGCGAGTCATGGTGGACTATTATGGCAGTCCCATGCCTATTAATCAGGTGGCAACTGTCTCTGTACCTGAATCGCAGCTACTGGTTATTCAGCCCTGGGATCGGTCTCTGATTAAGACTATCGAGAAGGCCATTTTAAAATCCGATTTAGGCTTGAACCCGTCTTCGGATGGGACAGTAATTCGGTTACCTATTCCAAGCCTTACCGAGGAACGGCGCCGCGATCTTTCTAAAGTGGCTAGAAAAAAAGCCGAAGAGGCGAAGATTGCTATTCGTAATATTCGTCGTGAAGCCAACGATGAACTCAAGCGGCTAGAGAGAGAGAAGTCCATATCGGAAGACGAAAACAAGCGTCGTCAAGAAGAAGTACAGAAACTTACTGATAAATTTGTGAGCGAGATCGACAACGTGGCTCAGGCCAAAGAGAAAGAGATTATGAGCATATGACAACCGATGAGCAGGCCATACCTAACGTACTGGCCTGGCCGCTATCAGAAGCAATGGCCGAGCTTGAGCGAGCGGGGTTAAGAGTTATTGTTAGAGAGGTCTCTTTACCCGGCCACCTGCCGGTGGGTTCTGAACTACGTGTTGTCCGAGCAAAGGCTGCCCGGGGAGTTGTGGAATTGGTGGCAGCTAAAGTTCGGACCGAGCCGGTAGGCATGGTGCCCCCTAAGTAGAGGGGGCGTTTGCCTTGTAGGAGGGAGGGATGCGGGTGACCGCTAGGGGTCAAGAAGATCAAGTAAGTTCCAGCAATGCTAATCCTAAGCATGTGGCCATAATTATGGATGGAAACGGCCGCTGGGCCCAAAAACGCGGTTGGCCTCGGCTTTATGGGCATCGAGCCGGGTTGGAAGCGGTTCGACGCTTGGTAAGATGGGCACCGAAACACGGCATAGAATACTTGACTCTGTTTGCTTTTTCTACCGAGAATTGGCGTCGGCCCCGTTTTGAAGTTGAAGGACTTTTTGCCTTACTTCAAGAATACGTAGAACAAGAAACAGCTGAGTTGATTGAGCAAGGAGTGCGGGTGTGCTTTTTGGGCGAGCGGGAAGGACTTCCGGCTACAGCGGCGAGAGTTGTTAGTCGCTGTGAGAAAGAGACGGCCGCTGGGTCTCGTTTACACCTCAACATCGCTTTGAACTACGGAGGACGCAGGGAAATATTGCAGGCTGTGCAGAAACTGGCGGCCAAGGTAGAGGTGGGCAAGCTTAGAGCTGCAGATTTAAAAGCAGCTGACTTTGAAGCCCATCTCTTTACTCAGGGTTTACCGGATCCTGACTTGCTCATCCGTACCAGTGGAGAAAATCGTCTGAGTAATTTTCTCCTGTGGCAATTAGCCTATACAGAACTATATTTTACGCCAGTGCTGTGGCCGGATTTTTCGGAAGAGGATCTTACGGTTGCCTTGTCCGATTACCGACAGCGCGAACGGCGTTTTGGCGCAATTGTAGATAAAGGATGATTAAGGTGGTTAGTCGCATTGTTACAGCTGCGGTAGGAGTTCCGGCCATCGTATTGCTGTCGCTCAGAGGGGGCTGGCCTTTTTTTCTGCTGGTACTTGCCTTGGCCATGGCCGGTTTGTTTGAGTATTATCGACTCACTCACGTACCCCTGTTGCTGCAATGTTGTGGCTATCTGTTAGGTACGGTACTACTTATAACTGTTGACGTCCAAGGGCTTCAGCACAGTTGGCTGGTTTTTACCGGCGGGGTAGTATTGCTATTGTGTGTGGTGTTGTTCGGTTTTGCCGATTATAGTTTTGAGCAGGCCGGAGCCGCATTGCTTGGAGTCTGTTACGTTCCGATGCTCTTGAGTTATTTGCTGCTACTTAGAGCTTTGCCACAGGGACAAAAGCTTACTGTGCTAACCTTTGTCCTGACCTGGACTGTCGACAGCGCAGCCTTTCTGATCGGTTCGCGACTGGGACACCAGCGGCTGGCACCCAGAATAAGCCCTCATAAGACTTGGGCCGGTGCATTAGCAGGATTGGGTGGTAGTGTGGCTGTTTCAATTTGGGCGGCATCATATGTGGGCCTTAGTCTAACGGTGGCAACTGTCATGGGGGCGGCAGTAGGGATCGCAGCTATGGTGGGAGACTTGGTTGAATCAGCGCTGAAACGTCTGGCTAAAGTAAAGGATGCCGGCAATATTTTGCCCGGACATGGTGGTATTTTGGATCGATTCGATGCGTTACTGTTGGTTGCGCCGACTGTTTACTTTGTTTTGAGCGGGTGGCGCTAGAGGGGGATAAACATATGGACCGGCAGCTCTTGTACTTAATAGGGGCCGCACTTGTCCTCGGTATTTTGTACTTAGGTTTGCGTTACCTGTTGCCACTGGTTCTGCCCTTTGCTTTTGGAGCCTTCCTAGCTCTAATGTTGGAGCCGGTTGTGAACCTGCTGCAGGTTAGAGCGCGAATCCCTCGCCCTTTGGCTACCGGAATTACGATAATCAGCGCAGTTGCAGTCACTGTTTTGGTGGTGGTGCTGCTTTCGGCCAGTGTGGCTGTGGATGTAAAGGAAATAACTTACCGCCTCCCTGTGTACAGCAATTCTATGATCAAAATGCTTCAAGAATGGGCAGCGCAGACCGAAGCCTTCTATGGCCATTTACCCGGTCCTCTATTACAGGCGGTAGAGGAAGGGGTTTTACGTTTGTACGGTCTTGTTGGCAATATGCTCGGTAAGTTGCTAGGATCCCTGGGAGCATTGCCCAACTTGATCCTCAACCTGGTGCTTAGTTTTATTGCAGCGTATTTCGTCAGTAAAGATCGAGATAAACTGGGGGATTTTGTTCGGCGCACGTTACCTCCTAAGGGTGCACAGCATTTTCAGACGCTGATGCAAGATGTGCTGGCTAGTCTGGTAGGGCTGGTTTGGGCTCAACTGATACTGGTTACAATAACCACACTGGTAGCTATGGCAGGGTTGTGGTTGCTGGGGATTCCCCATCCAATATTTATTGGGCTTATTAGCGGTTTGCTGGATATTATTCCTGTTTTGGGTCCCGGCTTAGTCTTCATTCCTTGGGCCGGGTTAGCTTTGGTCGGGGGTGATCCGGCTGTGGCTATAGGGCTGTTGTCGATCTATTTAGCCATGATCATCATTCGGCAATTACTTCAGATTAAGATTATTGGATCCCACACAGGCTTGCACCCACTGGCAGTGTTAGTATCTCTTTATGTAGGTGTTAAGCTTTTTGGTTCTACCGGAATCATTGTGGGGCCATTTATTCTGATTTTATTTAGGTCCCTGCTCCGGTTGGAGTTTTTCAGTAATTTAATCAAATGTAGGTGAACCATGTGATTACCTTGGGAATTCTAGGTTCTACCGGCTCTATCGGTACCCAGGCTTTGCAGGTGGCAGAAGCTTTGGCAGAGGAAATCAAGGTTACTGCTTTAACTGCTGGAAGAAATGTAGAGCTGCTGGCAGCGCAGGCCATCAAGTTTTGCCCCAAAGTGGTCGCTATTGCTGCTAAAGAGCGTTATACTGAGCTCAAGCGACTTCTATTTGGAACGGGTATTAGGGTACTAGCCGGGGAAGAGGGGCTAACCTACGTAGCCGCCGGGACTGAAAGCAAGACGATACTGGCTGCTATTGTTGGGATTGCCGGCTTAAAACCTACCTTGGCCGCTGTGCGAGCAGGGAAACGCGTTGCCTTGGCCAACAAAGAGACGCTGGTTACAGCAGGTTATATCGTTCAGCAGGAGAGGGAGATAAGCGGAGCGGAGATTTTGCCGGTAGACAGTGAGCATTCGGCTATATGGCAGTGTTTGCAAGCCGGCAGCAAGGAAGAAGTGCAGACTCTGATCCTAACTGCTTCTGGAGGACCCTTTCGTACCCGTTCAAAAGCTGAACTGGCTCAAGTTACGGTACAGGAAGCTCTTAATCATCCTAATTGGAGTATGGGAGCTAAAATTACTGTTGATTCGGCTACGCTGATGAATAAAGGCTTGGAGATCCTGGAGGCCGGATGGCTGTTTGGTCTACCCCTGGAGAAGATCAAGGTGCTTGTTCATCCGGAAAGTATTGTGCATTCACTGGTTGAGTTTGCTGACGGGGCTGTTATTGGTCAGCTGGGGTTGCCCGACATGCGGCTTCCCATTCAGTTGGCTCTCACCTATCCGCGGCGCCTGGGAGCTACTTGGCCGCGCCTGTCTCTGGCTGGGAGAAAGTTGACGTTTGAGGAGCCTGATAACGAGCGTTTTCCTTGCCTGAGATTGGCCCAGCAGGCGGGGAAGATAGGCGGGACGGCGCCAACAGCCCTGAATGCAGCTAACGAAGTTGCGGTGGCAGAGTTTCTGAGTGGGCGCCTCCCTTTTGCCCAGATACCATCAGTGGTGGAGCAAGTCATAGCGGCGCATCAGACTCAACCTGAGCCAACACTGGATAGTGTACTGGCCGTTGATGCCTGGGCGCGGGACAAAGCAAGATACGTAATGGCTAAGGAGTGAATTTCGTTTGAGTACGGCGCTAGCGTTTGTATTCGTTTTTGGGCTACTGACGATTTTTCACGAGCTAGGTCATTTTGTCATGGCCAAAAGAGCAGGGGTGCTAGTGGAAGAATTCGGCGTCGGCTTTGGCCCGAAGCTTTGGGGTCGTAGCTTAGGGGAAACGGTTTACTCTGTCCGCTTGTTTCCTCTGGGAGGTTTCGTCAAAATGTTAGGTGAGGATGACGATTTAGGTGTTGACAACGAGCGCTCATTCCGGCGGCAGCCACCGGGCAAGCGGTTGTTGGTGATTGGAGCCGGCCCCTTGATGAATTTTATTTTGGCCGTACTGCTCTTTGCAATTATCTTTTTCTTGGTTGGGGTGCCAACTCCAGGAGCAGAAGTGGGAGCTGTAATACCCGGCAGCCCGGCTGATAATGCTGGGATCAAGCCCGGAGACAAGATTATGGCCATTGAAGATGTAAAGGTGAAGACATGGGAGGAAATGATTGAACAGATTGCCCCTCGAGCCGAACGGGAAACTAAGATAATGTTGACCCGTAATACCAGGAACATTAGCATCGAGCTTACGCCGGAACGTACACCAGAAGGTGACCGTGGAGTTATTGGAATTCAAAGGGCAATGAAAGCCCATCGTCCCCTGGCTTCCTTGTACTATGGAGCGCGCCAGACTTTGGGCACTACGATCTTCATTATTTCTCGAGTGGTAGAGATGGTAATCCAACGACAGCCTACCGACGTGGCCGGCCCGGTTGGCATTGTACAGGTGGTAGGCGAAGTTGCCCGGACCGGATTTATCAATTTACTGACGCTAGCCGCTATACTCAGTGTTAATTTAGGGTTGTTTAACTTGTTCCCCATTCCTCTATTGGATGGAGGACAATTAGTGCTGATAGCGTGGGAAGGTATTAGGGGTAAGGGGTTGGGTCCGGAGCAGGAAGGAGCCTTCAAGCTAATCGGAGTGCTTCTGCTGCTGGCACTTCTAGTTTTGGCAACGTACCAAGACCTGAAGCGCCTAGGATTGGGGGTGTAAGCTGTGCTAAGAACGCGCCGCCTCAGTCGACAGATTATGGTGGGCGATGTAAAAATTGGCGGGGGCGCGCCGATCAGCGTTCAGTCCATGACCAAAACTGATACCAGGGACGTAAAGCGCACGCTTAGTCAGATTTCCGAATTGGCTGAGGGCGGTTGCGAAATAGTGCGGGTGGCTGTTCCGGATCAAGAAGCCGCTCAGGCCCTGATTTCACTGTGCCGTGGCACCACTGTTCCGTTGGTGGCTGACATCCACTTTGACTATCGACTCGCTCTCACGGCTATTAAGGCCGGAGTGGCGGGCTTACGACTTAATCCTGGCAATATCGGCGGGCCCGATCGTGTCCGTGAAGTTGCCTTGGCAGCTAAAGAGCGGCAAATACCTATACGCATAGGGGTTAATGCCGGGTCGTTAGAACAAGGCCTCTTAAAGCGGCATGGTGGCATCAGTGCTGCTGGCATGGTAGAGAGTGCACTGAAGCAAGCAGAGCTGCTGGAAGACATAGGGCACACCGCTATTGTACTGTCACTTAAAGCCTCGGATGTGCTTCTGACCGTGGATGCCTACCGGCTGGTAGCCGACAAGTGCGATTATCCGTTACATGTGGGAATTACCGAGGCCGGTACAGTTTGGCGAGGGACCATTCGGTCGGCAGTTGGCATAGGGGTGCTGCTGCACGAAGGTATTGGAGATACAATTCGGGTGTCGCTGACTGGCAGTCCAATAGAAGAAGTAAGGGTTGGCTATGAAATACTGCAGGCGCTGGGGCTTAGACAGCGTGGTCCCGTGGTTATCTCTTGTCCCACCTGTGGCCGCTGCCAGATCGACGTGGCTAAATTGGCCCAGACAGTAGAAGCGGCTGTAATCGACCTTGATGTTCCACTCAAGATTGCTGTTATGGGTTGCGCTGTTAATGGGCCAGGAGAGGCGGCAGAAGCTGATGTCGGCGTTGCTGGGGGACGCGGAGCCGGGCTGATTTTCCGTCGAGGAAAGATTGTCCGGAAAGTGCCGGAGGAGCAAATGGCTGCAGCGTTGTTGGCAGAAATTAGAGCTGAATTAGGCTTGAAAGATACAAACTAGACGTTAGGGGGTTCTATAGACCATGCGTATGTCGAGACTATTGGCACCCACATTACGGGAAGTGCCAGCCGAGGCGGAGGTAATCAGCCATCAGTATTTGCTGCGCGCAGGTTACATAAGAAAAACAGCCGCCGGTGTGTACAGCTACTTACCTTTGGCCTGGCGGGTGTTACGTAAGATTGAAAATATTGTACGTGAAGAAATGGATCGGGTCGGGGGCCAGGAGGTTTTGCTTCCGGCTTTGCAGCCGGCTGAGTTATGGCAGGAATCGGGCCGCTGGGACGTTTACGGTAAAGAGCTATTTCGCCTTAAGGACCGGCACGAACGGGACTTTTGTCTCGGACCGACCCATGAAGAAATCATTACTGCTCTGGTCCGGGGAGAAATAAATTCCTGGCGGGACTTGCCCAAACGGTTGTATCAAATACAGACCAAATTCCGTGATGAGATTAGACCTCGGTTAGGACTTATTCGGTGCCGGGAGTTTATTATGAAGGACTTGTACAGCTTTGACCGAGATCAGGAAGGTCTGGCCGCCAGTTACAGAGCTATGTACAAGGCATATAGTAGTGTATTCACCCGCTGCGGGCTTAGGTTTAGGGCGGTGGAAGCTGACAGTGGGGCTATCGGTGGTACCGGTTCTCATGAGTTTATGGTCTTAGCCGACACCGGGGAAAGCGTTATTGTCTACTGTGCGAACTGTAATTATGCGGCCAATTTAGAGCGGGCTATTTCGGCTCCAATTACAGCCGTTTGCACCGGGGAAGATCAACTAACCATGCAGAGAACACATACGCCGGCTAAACACAGTATCGAGGAAGTCACTGATTTCTTGGGCGTGCCGGCCACCAAGTTGGTCAAAACTCTGCTTTACCGGGTAGTTTACCGCGATCACGAACAGTTGGTAGCGGTAGCTGTTCGCGGTGACCGCGATGTTAATGAAATTAAGTTGAAGAATTTCTTGGACGCTTTAGAACTAGAATTGACCGATGCGGTTACAGTAGAGCGAGTAACCGGTGCGCCTGTAGGCTTTGCGGGTCCAGTTGGGTTACAGAGCGTGCCGATATTAGCCGACCCGGAAGTAACAGTGATTGTCAATGCCGTAGTGGGAGCGAACGAGGCTGATGCCCACCTAGTTAATGCCAATTACGGCCGTGACTGGACGGCTAGCCGGGTGTTGGATCTCAAGAACGTAAGTGCCGGCGATCCCTGCCCCCACTGTCATGCGGCTCTCAAGACCACCCGAGGAATTGAAGTAGGGCACATTTTCAATCTGGGAACAAAATACAGCTCGGCTCTAAAGGCCACCTACTTAGATGAAAACGGTCAGAGC
This sequence comes from Bacillota bacterium, assembly GCA_012837285.1. Taxonomy (NCBI): domain Bacteria; kingdom Bacillati; phylum Bacillota; species Bacillota bacterium. Next base: position 5,567 of record DURJ01000036.1, on the reverse strand, counting down.
AGACATATTGTTATGGGGTCTTACGGCATAGGTATTCCTCGTACCATGGCGGCTGCGGTAGAGCAGTGTCATGACCGGGACGGCATTATTTGGCCCGTGCCCATTGCGCCCTACCACGTGTCTATTGTGCCGGTTAATTACAATAACGATAAGCAGCGGCTGTTAGCTGAGGAATTGTACGTCCAGCTCACGGCAGCGGGTGTCGAAGCGGTTATTGATGACCGTGATGAACGGGCCGGAGTAAAATTCAAAGATGCCGACCTGATGGGGTTTCCGCTGCGTATTACTGTAGGACCACGGTCACTGAAGGACGAGAAGATCGAGATACGGCTAAGAGCCGATGGCGCTGTTTGGTTGGTTGATAGGGCAGAGGTTGTTGCTAGAGTGCAGGCAGAACTTAGGGCCCGGCAACAACAGCGACAACAGTAACCGGAGGTTGTAGGTATGGAGCGTGTAGCAGCCGTTATTCCGGCATACAATGAAGCAGAACGCATCGGGGATGTGCTGTCTGCCGTTTGTGCCGTGGACGAAATAGCAGAAGTTATTGTAGTCAGCGATGGTTCCACCGATGACACGGCTGATGTGGCCAGAAAAGTGGGACCTAAGGTTAAGGTATTAGAGCTTGCATCCAATCAGGGCAAGGGGGCGGCACTGCTGGCCGGGGTTCAGACCACTACAGCGGGGGTATTGGTGCTGCTGGATGCTGATTTGGTGGGTTTACAGCCGGAGCATGTGGAGAGCCTGTTACAACCGGTGTTGACAGACAGTGCCCCGATGGCTGTGGCTGTATTTGCCCAGGGACGGTTGGCTACTGATTTAGCTCAGAAGATAGCACCTTTTCTTTCCGGCCAGCGAGCCGTAAGGCGTAATTTGCTGGAAAGTATTCCGGAATTGGATGTTAGCCGCTTCGGTGTTGAAGTGGCATTAACTCAATATGTGCACGAGCAAGATATTGCTGTGGTACGTGTACCCTGGCATGATGTCACCCATGTGATGAAAGAAGAGAAGCTAGGATTAGCCAAAGGCTTCGGGGCCCGTCTGAAGATGTATCATGAGATAATATCTAGCCTGAAGCTGCCACGGAGTCGGAAGTGATGTGATGAGCGCAGAATTGACTCTAATCATTCGATTAGGGACAGCCTTTGTATTAGGGGCAGCAGTAGGACTGGAGCGCGAAAGTGCCCATCGTCCAGCTGGTTTTCGTACCCATACGCTGGTATGTATTGGATCCGCCCTAGTCATGGCGTTGTCACAAGCCATACCGGGAGCGGACCCGGCCCGACTAGGAGCGCAGGTGGTTAGCGGGGTAGGGTTTCTTGGGGCCGGGAGTATATTACGAGAGGGCTTTACTGTTCGCGGGCTCACCACAGCTGCCAGTTTATGGGTGGTAGCAACTATTGGTTTGGCTTGCGGGGCTGGCTACTTTCTTGGAGCCGGCTTTACTGTTGTGCTGGCGATGGTTGCTCTCGGCCCACTGTCACGGTTAGAGCATTTCGCCCCTTTTATTCGACCAGAACAGCGGGTTGTGCGCTTAGACTTAGAGGATCGGCCGGGACGACTGGGTCAAGTTTGCCAGTGCTTAGGGCAACTGGCCGTAAGCATCAAAGGTGTTCAGATGGAGGAAGGGACTATCGAAGGACGGCTAACAGTATGGCTTTCATTGAAGTTACCGTCGGGGGTGTCTTTAGAGCGGGTTCTAGCCCAACTAACGCAGGTAAAAGGTGTATATGGAGTGACTAGTGATGAGCGTTGAAGCCAAAGCCATTGAGTCATGGGGACGTGCAATTAGCAGATTTCAGCTGCCACCGGAGACAGAAGCTTTACTGAGCAAGACCCAGCTTAAGCAAGTAGAGGTTTCAATTGACGGCAGTCAGTGGAACCTTGTGGTGGAAGGTTCGACATTGTTACCATTGACGGCCATTGAGACTATTAAGAACAGCATTCGTGCTTGTACCAACACAAAACCCATAGTGACTCTAAATCAGTTAGGGCAGAGGACTAAGCGGATATCCCCGGCCGATTTATGGATGGTTACCGTGAAGACAGTCAGGGCGAAGTTTCCCTTCATGGGATCTTGGCTAGAGACGGCAACTTGGGAGTATGGTTATGAGATGCTCACCATTACTTTAGGGAGCGAAGTCGCCACTCAGTTAATGAAAACGCGTCAAGCTGACCTTATTATTCGGGACCTTTGGGCCGAACACGGCTACGGTCAGATTGATGTAACGGTGGATTGGGATGACGATCTTTCTCTGGATCTTGAAGAAGAACTTGAAGCTGCCAAGGATTATGAACTTCAGAAATGCCTAGCCGAGATAGAGAATAAGGCTGATCAAGAATCTCCCGGTACTTACGTAGTAGTAGGCGAACCTATCACCGGCGTGGCTCAACCCATTTCGTCGTTAGAGGACTTGGGCAGCAGTGTAATAATAGAAGGATATGCAACTAAGTGGAACATACACAAAACCAAGAAAGGTAAGACCCTGGTTACTTTTGATCTGGCCGATGAAGACGACGCTGTTACAGTGAAAACCTTAGTGCGTAAGAGAGAAGAAGAGCAAAGGGCGTTGGATGTCAGTCCAGGCACATGGCTTCGGGTGGCTGGAGAGTTAACCTTTGATCGTTTTAGCGGGGAAGAGCTTGTTTGGGCCCGGTCAATCGAAGTAATTGAACCGAAATTACGTCGGGACAGGGCAGAACAGAAACGAGTTGAACTACACCTACATACCCAGATGAGCTCACTGGATGCCACTACACGGTTAGAGGATTTGTTCGAACTGGCAGCACAATGGGGACATCAGGCGGTGGCCATTACTGATCATGGTTCGGTACAAGCGTTTCCGGAAGCCTATGAACTGGGGTGCCGCTACGGTATTAAGGTAATTTACGGCCTGGAAGGATATCTGGTAGACGATGGAATTGATCCTTTGCATGAGCAAACACCGGTATATCACATTATCATATTAGTTAAGAATCAGGCCGGGCTTAAGAATCTTTATCGTTTGGTTACACTATCGCATCTTGAGTATTTCCACCGTGTTCCCCGGCTTCCGCGCTCGGTGCTGCTCAAACATCGTGAGGGCCTGCTTTTTGGATCGGCCTGTGAAGCCGGAGAACTATTCCAGGCCATGCTGCTTAATGCTCCGGGAGAGGAGCTTAACCGGCGGGCGGCTTTCTATGATTTTCTTGAAATCCAACCGCGGGAAAACAATGCTTTTCTAATCCGAGAAGGCCGCCTCACAGAGAAAGAATTGTTAGAACTGAACAAACACCTAGTAGATCTTGGGGAGCAATTAGGCAAGCCGGTAGTGGCCACAGGTGACGTTCATTTTCTTAATCCTAACGACGAAGTGCTCAGACGTGTCCTCCTATCGGGTCAAAACTACAGTGATGCCGATTTTCAGCCTCCGTTGTATTTCAAAAGTACCACCGAGATGCTAGAAGAGTTTGATTATCTTGGTCAGGAAACGGCTTATCGCTTGGTGGTTGAAGCCCCGGCAGCCATTGCCGCCGTCATCGACAACGTACAGCCGGTGCCGGCCAATTTGTCGGTACCTTCCATTCCGGGTGCTGAAGCTCAGATTGAGCAAATGGCTAGAGAGCGGGCTGCCCAACTGTACGGAACGCCTTTGCCCAACTTGGTGGCCCAACGGCTAGAGAAAGAACTGAATTCAATTGTTGCCAATGGTTATGCGGTAATTTATTTGATAGCGCACCGTTTGGTGAAGAAGTCATTGGAAGATGGCTATTTAGTAGGGTCGCGAGGCTCGGTAGGATCTTCACTGGTAGCTACTTTGTGTGGAATAACCGAAGTAAACCCACTTCCGCCTCATTATCGTTGTCCCAAGTGTTGCTACAGCGAGTTTCTCACTGACGGTAGCATTGGCTCAGGCTACGATCTTCAAGCCAAAGATTGCCCCCGCTGCGCTACTGCTTTGGAAACAGATGGACAAGACATTCCGTTTGAGACTTTTCTGGGGTTTAAGGGCGATAAGGTGCCGGATATTGATCTCAACTTTTCCGGAGAATATCAGGCCAAAATTCATCGTTATACCGAAGAGCTATTCGGACCGGACAGAGTATTTCGTGCCGGCACCATTTCTACTATCGCTGAACGGACAGCCTATGGCTTCGTCAAGGCTTATGCTGATTCACATGGGCTGAGACCGCGCCGAGCCCAAATCGATCGCTTGGTGGCAGGGCTGTGTGGGATACGACGTACCACAGGCCAACATCCGGGAGGGCTAATGATTGTTCCGGCCGGCCAGGATGTCTTGGACTTTTCCCCGGTTCAATATCCCGCTGACACAAAGAGTGATGTGCGCACTACTCACTTTGACTACAATTCTATTAGCGATCGGCTGTTAAAATTAGATTTACTCGGGCATGATGATCCTACCATGCTTAAAATGCTGGAGGAAATGACTGGCGTCAGCCCGCAATCAATCCCTTTAGATGATGCTAAGACGATGAGACTTTTTTCTGGTGTCACCTCCTTAGGAGTAACGCCGGAAGATATTGGATCTGAAATAGGCTCATTGGGCCTGCCGGAGTTCGGCACCCGCTTCGTACGGCAAATGTTACTGGCAACAAGACCGAAAACATTTAGTGAACTGGTACGAATTTCCGGTTTATCGCACGGGACTGATGTTTGGCTAAACAACGCCCAGGAACTCATTCAGAGTGGAGAAGCTAAGTTGTCCGAAGTTATCTGCACCCGCGACGATATTATGCTATTTCTCATGCAAAAAGGTCTTGAGCCGGCCTGGGCCTTCAGGATCATGGAAAGTGTGCGCAAAGGCAAGGGGCTCAGTCCGGAAATGGAAATGTTGATGAGAGAAAAAGGCTTGCCTGAATGGTATATAGACTCTTGTGGCAAGATTAAGTACATGTTTCCTAAAGCTCATGCTGTAGCATATGTGATGATGGCTGTTCGCATCGGTTACTATAAGGTTCATTTTCCGGCAGCTTTTTATGCCAGTTACTTTTCTGTGCGCTTAGACGATTTCGATTTAGAGTTGGCATTAAAAGGGCCGGAACAAGTGCGAGCCCAAATCGCGGAGCTAGAGGCGAAAGGCAATAACGCTTCGGCCAAGGAGAAGAGCTTGCTTACCGTACTGGAAGTGGTGCGGGAGATGTTTGCTCGAGGCTTAGACTTTCTACCTCTTGATATCGCCTGTTCACATCCCACCAGATTTCTGATTTCAGACCAAGGATTGCTGCCACCGCTCATGAGTGCCCCGGGGTTGGGGAGAACAGCGGCAGAGAACATTGTAGCCGCCCGGACCGAACGTCCGTTTTCCTCTCAAGAAGACCTGCGTGTTCGGGGACGATTGGCCCGTCCATTGGTCAAGGTACTTCAGATTACCGGCTGCCTTGGGCAACTGCCAGCACAAGAACAATTAGATCTTTTTCAAACTCTATCTACAGACAATGAGTAAAAAAATCGTTGACAACACTAAGATAGGGTGTTAAGATAAATAAGTCGTGCGGCTGGGTGCCGTCTCAAGGGAAGGAACCGAAGCCACTTGACAGTAGCGGTATCAAATGCTAAAATATTAGACGCT
>DURJ01000035.1 GCA_012837285.1 Bacillota bacterium | reverse complement strand
TCCGGTTGGTATATGCAGTACCCGTCCGGTTGTAATTCCGGTATAGATAGCCATAACCAACATTGCGATTATCAGTTGAAAAAATGTACTTTCTAATCCGGACAAACCTTTTAAAAATTTGTTGAGAATCATTAGCGAGGCATATAGCACAGCAGAAGCCAGGGCACAGACAACCCCGGAGGAAAAACCGGTGCCGCCGACGCCGGTGGCATTTATAATCACCATGCCTAGGATAGCAGCCATGATTCCTATTACCTTATGGACGGTCATTTTTTCTTGGAACAATATGGGGGATAGTATAAAAACAACCACGGGAGCGCAGTAATGCAGTAATATGGCTATACTCACGGTGGTGAGGCGGAATGCCTCAAACAAAAGAGCCCAACCCCCGCCTAAAACTATTCCAGCTGCGATGAGTAGCGCAAGGTTATCCTTAATACCTTGGAGATTGATCGGTTGTTTTGTCAGTAGGAATACCAGGGCAAGGAATGTGCTGCCGATAATTGTGCGCCATAGGACAATGGCCGTACTGGGCAAGTTAATATTTTTGACGAAGATACCGATGCTGCCAAAGATGAGCATGGCTACTAGTAGGTTTAGTTCAGGTTTCATTTTTTTCGCCATTTTATGTCCTCCAGCGGTTAATTTGCAGGAATGGTACGGAGATTAAAACATAGACCCTGTTTACGATCGGCTAGAATTTTTGCGGAGCAAAGTAAGACTGAAGCAGCTGGTAGAATTCCGGGGTGGTGTATCCCAACCGCCAGACGGCTACACCGCCCAGGCCTTTTTCCCGCACCAGGTCCAGCTTGGGTTTCAGACTGTCGATGCTTTCGTACCAGACAGTGTGGGCAGAACCTTTCTCATCAGTGTACGTAAAGTAGGGGAGCATGGCTTCGTTATCCCATTTTATTTCCGGGTTGTAGCGGGCCTTAAGCTGGTTCAGATCTGATACTAGGCTTCCCAGCTCGCTGGGGATCCAAAGCACAGTACGTCGCCCGGCGTCGGACCAATCGCGGCCGTAAATTCCGAGGCCCAGTAGCACCTTGTGAGCCGGAATCCGTTCCAGGGTGTAGTCCACTACGTCCCGTACCCAGCGAATGGAGGTTTGGGGGCCAGCTTGGCCGGGAGAATAATCGTATGCCATAATAGCTACCTGGTCTGCTACCTTACCGAGAGCAGCATAATCGTAAGCCCGATACCAACCGTATGTGGTTCGAGCCGGTAGTGACAGGGCCAACTTTTTTCCTTGAGAGTGAACAGCTTGAGCCAGCTCTTCAACGAAAGCTGTAAGGTTGGGTCCGTCAGCCTCGTTAACCAGTTCAAAGTCTAGATTTACGCCGCTAAACCCTTCTTTGGTAATGAGGTCTGTAATGTCTTCACAAAGGAGAGTCCGCTTTAGGGGATCGTTTAAGAGTTCATGTAGCTTGGCTGAATTATCCTCGAAAACTAAGGCGTAAGATTCAGTGCCGGCCGAATTCGCCAGTTGCAACACTTCTTCATAACCATCCGGAGCGGAAATTGCCCGTCGGCCGTCCTGCCAAGTTAGGCGGCCGTTGTCGTCCAGGGTATACCACTTGGTTGCTACCCCGGACAAAGAATGGTAGTTGGCTAAGTAATCTTGATATGAATATGAATAGTAATAGCCTAAGATATAAGCCGTTCTGGGGCCGGTGCTGATAGTAACAGTGCGGCTAGCATTATCCCAGTGGACAGCGGCACCGAAGGCTTGGCTAAAAAAGCGCAAGGGAACCAAAGTACGTCCTTGACGAATGGTGGCCGGAACATCCAGCTCTACCGGCTGACCGTTTACTTTGGCCGTACTGCTGCCCACCGGCAATTCGATCAGCGAACTGCTTTTTTCGGCGATGACCCGGCGATTGGCGTTGTCCCAGTGAACCATTACGCCCAAAGCCTCGCCAATGGCCCGAAACGGCACCAACGTGCGCCCGTGCTCAATCACAGGTGGAACATCGAAACTTACCGGGACCCCATTAAGTAACACCTTGATGGGGGCTGCTGCTAAAGCAGCGGGGCTTATGGCTACGCCCACCATGAGACCGATGACTAGTGCTAAGGCTACAGCTCTAATGTGTTGATACATGGTATGTGCTCCTTTCTACCGCCAAGTATTGGGACGGCTCCTCCTTAATAATTCGTGCTGCGAGGTTTGTTTCCCTGCTGAGCCGGTGCTAGCATTGACAACCTTTACCACCCCAGTTATCATTAACCTGACAGATAATAGGGGACGGGAAAAACCATTCCGGGCTACATTATCGTGGGATGCTGACAAGGAGGGGAGCACATGTTACGTAAGGCCATGTTATTAGGCCTAGGGGTCCTGACCATGACCAAAGAGGCGTTGGAAAAAGCCGTGGACGAACTGGTGAAAAAGGGCGAAGTGAGCCAGGACGAAGCCAAAGAGGCGTTGCAGGAACTCTGGGACAAGGGTCAACAGGGACGTGAGCATCTGGCCAAACTGATTCGGGAACAGGTAGACAGTGCCCTGAGAACATTTACCGTTGTATCTAGAGAGGAATTTGCGGCTCTAGAGGCGCGGGTGGATACCTTGGAGGCGAAACTGGCAGCCCAGGAAGACCCTAGCCTAGAGTCGGCTGATACCAAGCCGGATTTTGATCCGGACGAAGTGGAAAAGGAGTAGCTAGAGACATGGGAGCAGTACACTTGGTTACCGACAGCACCTGCTACCTGCCGGCGGATGTAATAGCAAAGTACGATATTAGAATTGTCCCGCTACGGGTAAACTGGAGTACAGAGTCGCTGCGGGAAGGCGTAGATATTAAGGGGAAAGAATTTTTTGACCGACTGCGCCAAAGCCGTGAAGTTCCCACTACTTCGCAACCACCGGCAGGGGAATTTGCTTCCTGCTACCGTGAGCTAGGAGGGCTGGGCGGGAGCATTGTTTCTATTCATATTTCCGGGGATCTGAGCGGAACGGTGTCGGCGGCAGAAGCAGCACGACGCATGTTACCGGAGCAGGATATTCGGATCATTGACAGCCGTATAACTTGTCTCGGCCTTGGTTTTATGGTTGAAGAAGCAGCCCACCTAAGGGCTGCCGGCAAAACAGTCGATGAAACTGTGGCCCGAATTCAGGAGCTGGTAGCCAACATGACCGCCTATTTCATGGTGGATGACCTAAATTATCTCCGCCGGGGCGGACGCATCGGAGCAGCCGCGGCCACGTTCGGTTCCTTGCTGCAAGTGAAGCCTATTTTGACCATGAAGGATGCTAACGGAGTGATTAACGTCCAAGAAAAAGTCCGCACCCAAAAGAAAGCTTTGGCCCGGCTGGTGGAGCTGACGGCCACTGATTGTACGGGAGCTGACAAAGTCACTGCTACTGTACTTCATGCCGATAATCTAGCTACGGCTGTCCAGCTAGACAAAGTACTGCGAGAGGCCTTGCCGAAGGCGGAGATTGTGTTGTCGGAGTTTGGGCCGGTTATCGGCACCCATGTGGGCCCCGGAGCGGTAGGCATTATCTTTCATACTGTCTAGGGGCTACAGGCCCCTTTTCTTTCGGCCGATGTTTTGTATGCCTGGCTAACGCGTTCGCCTGTGGTAGCGGGATCTTAGTAGGGCGGCTAGGATCAAGAGAACAGCAAGCCCAAAAGTTGCCGGGCCCAAGTAATTGCTGATGAAGCTGGTGGCTTCATCGCCCCACAAAAAAACCGCCAAGGCTTCCAGAAAAAACCGTAGCCCGCGTCCGGCCAAAGAAGCGGTAAGGACAACCCACAGCCGAACTCGAAAGACACCGGCAGCGATGGTAAAGACCTTGTACGGGATCGGTGTCAGTGCTGCCAGAGCCACGGCCCAGCCGCCATAACGATGAAACAGACCGGCTACTTGGTCAATTCGTTTCTGTGAAGAGAAATATTCCAGCACCGGACGGCCCAAATAGAAACCAAGCAGGGCTCCAAAGACGCCGCCCAGCGAAGAGGCGACGGTGGCCACGGCTGCGTATAGGAAGCCTAGCTGGGGCCTCAATAGGGACAAAGGGATTAGAATTACATCTGGAGGTAAGGGAAAGAAAGATGCTTCGGCAAAAGCTGTGATGATAAGTCCAATTAGTCCATGATCAAGCAGAAATTCGTTAGCGGCATCCAGCCAAGACAAGAACGTAACCCCCTTGCGGTGCTTGGGTTTGTTGTGGATTCTGCCTTATACTATAACATAGAGAGTCAGCTCAGACACGAGGAAGGTGCTTCAGATGGCGGAAGTTTACTTAGATAACAGTGCCACCACGTGTGTACACCCACAGGTGGCGGAGGCGATAATGACAGCCCTGCGGGAGAATTATGGCAATCCGTCCTCGGCTCACCGCCGGGGCCAAGCAGCGGAGCAGGCGGTTAAGAAAGCGCGCCGCCAAGTGGCCTGGATACTTAGAGCCGAGCCGGGAGAAATATACTTTACTTCCGGGGGCACCGAAAGCAACAACTGGGCCCTGGCCGGGACAGCTCAGGCGCGGGTAAGGCAGGGGAAGCAGCTGATAACCACCCAAGTGGAACATCCCTCGGTGCTGGAAGTCTTTCGCCGGCTGGAGGAACAAGGATTCACTGTGACCTATGTACCGGTGGATGAATACGGGCTGATAGATCTGGAGGCGTTGGCGGCGGCCCTCGGTCCGGAGACTACCCTGGTTAGTATTATGTATGTCAACAATGAGGTGGGTAGCATTATGCCGCTGGCCGATATTGCTCGTTTGCTGAAGCAAAAGGCGCCGCAGGCCGTCTGGCATGTGGATGCTGTGCAGGGCTTTGCTAAGTTGCCGCTGTTTCCTCATGATTTAGGGATCGACCTTATTTCTATCAGCGGCCATAAAATACAAGGTCCCAAGGGAGTAGGGGCCCTGTTTGTGCGTCAAGGACTGCGGGTTAAGCCCTTGATCTTAGGCGGCGGCCAGGAGAACGGTTATCGTTCGGGTACGGAGAATGTTCCCGGTATCATGGGCTTGGGTTTAGCGGCGGAACTGATGTGGGAGCGGCGGGTGGAAGCAGGAGCCCACCTGGCTGGGCTAAAAGAGAGGCTACGGCAACGCGTGCAGGCGGAAATCCCCGCCGTCTACGCTAACGGCCCCCAAGATTCCAGGGGAGCACCTCATATCTTAAACCTGTCGTTTCCGGGGGTAAAAGGGGAAGTGCTGCTCCATGCCCTGGAAGACAAAGGGATTTACGTGTCCACGGGCTCGGCCTGCTCCAGCCATCAGGCTCCCGGCAGCCATGTGCTTAAAGCTATGGGACTGGTGCCACAGCGGCTAGATGGAGCCGTGCGCTTCAGTTTCTCTCCCGACAACACCAGGGCCGAGATTGACTATACCGCCGATTGTCTCAGGGAGGTTGTACCGGAGCTGCGGCGCCTAATGCAGTAACCAAACAAAAAACCGGTAGGTGAATTAAGGTGGAACAGCTGATACTGGCCCGCTATGGCGAGGTGGGCCTAAAAGGTAAAAACCGCCGTTTTTTCGAAAACCAATTGATAAAACAGATGGAGCAGGCTCTGGACGGGCTTCCCCTCAAGGGTATAACTCGAACTTATGGTCGTATTTACGTGACCATGGCGGGAGAAGTAGAGGAGGCTTTGCGCCGGCTGTCTTATGTACTTGGCTTGGTGGCAGTGAGTCCGACCCAGAGTGCTCCTTTGGACTTAGAGGAAATCAAAGCCGCTGCGGTCCGAGCTATGCAAGGGGCGGCCGCTGAGGGTTATACTACGTTTAAGGTGGAGACCCGCCGCCCCAATAAGGCTTTCCCGATTAAATCGCCGGCAGTGAGCCGCGAAACAGGGGCCGAAATTCTAAGGCAGGTACCGGGTCTGACTGTAGACGTACACTCGCCGCAGGTGACACTTCAAATTGAACTCCGGGAGCAGCGAGCTTATCTCTATTGGCGCCAGCTGCCGTGTCCGGGGGGTCTGCCCCTGGGAGTCAGCGGTCGGTCGGTGCTGCTCCTTTCCGGCGGCATTGACAGCCCAGTGGCCGGGTGGATGGCCATGAGCCGCGGCTTGGAGATTGTACCGGTTTATTTCCACAGCTTTCCCTTTACCAGCGACCGAGCGAAGGAAAAGGTGGTGGATCTGTGTCGGGTCCTGGCCCGGTACAGCGGTCTGGTTAAGCTCTATGTAATTCCCTTTACCAAGATTCAGACAGCCCTACGGGAAGGTGGCCGCGAAGATCTGCAGACAATATTTATGCGGCGGATGATGATGCGCTTAGCCGGCCGTGTGGCCGAAAAAGAAGGAGCCGGGGCCCTGATTACAGGGGAAAGCTTGGGCCAGGTGGCCAGCCAGACGTTGCCCAGTCTAGCTGTTACCGAGGCAGTAGTGGATGTGCCTGTGCTGCGGCCGCTTATCGGTCTTGATAAACAAGAGATTGTTAAGCGGGCGCAAGATTTAGGAACGTATAGCATCTCTATTCGCCCTTACGATGATTGCTGTACGGTGTTTGTACCGCGCCACCCAGAGACGCGCCCGGATCCAGAGGCAGTAGCGGTGAAAGAGGCTGGCTTGGTGGCAGCGGAGCTTATCGAGGAAGCCCTAACCGAAGCGGAAATACTGTTTATAACAAGTGATTGGGAAGGAAGCTAATGCCAAATGGTTAAAAAAAGATACAAGAAGTCCATAAGGAGGGAGAAACGAGTGTCAGAGGCCCCGGTGACGTTGATACCGCTGGGCGGTACGCGAGAAATCGGCAAGAATATGACCGTGGTGGAATATGGTGACGATATTGTCGTCATCGATGCCGGGGTTGCTTTTCCCGACGAAGAGCTGTTGGGAATTGATCTGGTGATTCCGAATATCGATTATTTGCTCGAACACAGGGAGCGAGTGCGGGGTATTGTTCTCACCCATGGTCATGAAGATCATATTGGGGCTTTGCCGTACGTTCTTCCTCGTTTGAATGTACCTGTCTACGGCACCAAACTGACGATCGGGTTAGTGAAGAAGAAACTGGAAGAGCATCGCCTGGAGCGCCAGGCCAAACTGCAGGTGGTTACACCGGGGGGCAAGCCGGTAAGGCTAGGGAGCATTGCGGTGGAATGGATTCGGACCAACCATAGTATTCCAGATGGTTCTGCCCTGGCTATCCATACGCCGGCCGGAATCGTTGTTCACTCCGGTGATTTCAAGATCGACCCTACGCCCATCGATGACCGCCGTACCGACGTGAGCCGGTTGTCGGCTTTGGGGGAGAAAGGGGTGCTGGCACTATTTTGTGACGCCACCAATGCCGAAGTGCCAGGTTATACACCGTCGGAGAAAGTGGTGGGCGAGACCTTCGACCAAGTGTTCGAAGCAGCCGAACAACGTATACTGATCGCTACTTTTGCCTCCAATATTCATCGGATACAGCAAGCCATCGATACGGCGGTTCGATACGGACGCAAAGTGGGCATTGCCGGCCGCAGCATGCGGGAAAACATTGCCGTGGCCGAAGAACTGGGTTTTCTGATTATACCCAAGGGGACCCTAGTCGAATTGGATGAACTAAACCGGCTACCGGACGAAAAGACCGTGCTCCTTACCACCGGCAGCCAAGGCGAACCCATGGCCGCACTCACCCGTATGGCTAACAATGATCACCGCCAGGTGGAGATTCGCTCCGGGGACACGGTGATTATTTCTGCCACCCCAATTCCGGGTAACGAGAGCTTAGTGGGGCGCACCATCGACAATCTGTTTCGTCTGGGGGCCGAGGTTATCTATAAAGAAGTGGCCAAGGTACATGTTTCCGGCCATGCCAGCCAAGAAGAGATTAAATTCCTGGTTAACATGGTCCAGCCGGCCTATCTTATTCCCTTCCACGGGGAGTACCGCCATTTAGCGGCTTTTCTAAAGATAGCCGAAGAGCTGGGCTACAGTCGCGATCGGGTGATTATACCGGAGATCGGTGACCGCATTGAGGTCAGCCGCAGGGCGGGCGTCATTTCCGGGCAGGTTACTTCCGGACCGGTGTTCATCGACGGGCTAGGGATCGGTGATGTGGGGCACATTGTACTTCGCGATCGCATGTCGTTGGCAGAAAACGGTGTGCTGGTGGTGGTTGTGGTGATGGATAAGCAGAAAGGCAAGTTTTTGTCCGGACCCGACATTATTACCCGTGGCTTTGTTTATGTACGCGAATCCGAAGCACTGCTGGAACAAGCGAGGAAACAGGCGATAGCAGTGCTGGCAGAAATTGAAGACAAAAACATCACCGAATGGTCGGTGATTAAGATGAAGATCCAAGAGACACTGGACGTTTATTTTGATGCTGTAACCGGACGTCGCCCTACTATTTTGCCGATCATCATCGAAGTGTAACTGTGGTCATAACCGGGCCGGAATTTCCTCCGGCCCTTGTGCTCACCCTTTGCCCGAGCCGGTCATATGATGGGGGTAGGACGGGTGAAGGAGGCATGGTCCATGGAGACCATCAAACAAGGGGATATTGTCGCCCGTCGTTCCTACCAGGGTGATGTATTCTTCAAAGTCATAGAAGTGCTGTTTGAGGACCAGGGTCAGGCGGTGGCGATACTGAAGGGACTGGATGTCAGACTACTAGCCGATGCTCCCTTGTCCGACCTAAGAAGAGTGGAGCCGGTTGAGCTTAGATCTTATCGGGAGAATCTGCTTAAACGCAACGCTGATTGTTTTCGGCGCATCAGCCAGCGCCAACACCTGGTTCGCCAACAGGCGGTACGTGAGGTGGCCGTGAACGACGGGGACCAAGATTTTTTTGAGTTACCGGGGACTGTGCTTCATCTGGATGGAGACCCTGATTACCTGGACTTTTGTCTCAGCGCTTATAAACAGCTGGGAGTTACCGCCGCCGGGGTTGAAGTCCCAGAAGAGCAGCAACCTGAGCGGGTCGTGGACTTAATTAGGAAGCACTCCCCGGATATCTTAGTACTAACAGGGCACGATGCCCTCCTAAAGGAAGCCCATGGTATAGCAGATCCGGAAAACTATCGTAACACTCTGTTTTTCTTGGAAGCGGTGAAGAGTGCCCGCCGCATTCAGCCTTCTCGAGATGATCTGATAATATTTGCCGGTGCCTGTCAGTCCAACTTCGAAGCCATTATTAACGCCGGCGCCAATTATGCCAGTGCACCGAAGCGAGTTCTAATCCACTGTCTGGATCCGGTGTTTATCGCCCAAGAGGTGGCTTTTACGCCGGTTTCACAATTTGTCGACCTGCGGGAGCTTATTGGTAGTACCATTACAGGCAAGGAAGGTATCGGCGGAATTGAGACCCGGGGCAAATTCCGCCTGGGTTTTCCAAGAGCCTGTTAAGCAGTCGGGTCGGTAGCTGCGGCTGCCGACCCGATTATTGTTGCTAAATTTCCCTTGACTCTTGCCCAGACCAGGGGTATAATATATGTTTTCCTTGACAACAAATAGTAATCATGATAAAATAACAATGTTAAAGATAAGGACATCCGATCCGGTATTATGTGGTAAGGGAGGTTACAAAGGGTGGAACGAACCACTTTAACTGAGATCCGCCAGGATTTAGAGGCTAGCCGTGGGCGGCGCCTGCGCCTTACCGCCAATCGGGGCCGGCAGAGGGTAATTGTCCGGGAAGGGATCTTGGAGCAAACCTACCCGAACGTCTTTACCATCCGCTTACTCGATAGCAACTCCGTAAAAAGGGTCTCGTTCAGCTACTCTGACGTACTCACCAAGACGGTAGAAATCAGTCTCTGTGACGAAGAAGAACGCAAAATAGCCTGTAACTAAGAAACCCCTTGGTCCGAAGAGGCCAAGGGGTTTCTTCTTTTAGGTACTGGGGCCGGCCGGTTCCGGACGATACCAGCCGCGCTCTTCCATGGCGGTAAACAGCCGCTCAGCACTTTTTAGTTCTTCGCCGTGCAGGGCGATCATACTGCTTCGGATTCTAGGTGTGGCTGCTTCCATGGCGGCGCTGTGGTAACTTCCGGCCACAGCTTTGGTAAGAAGAAGCATGTCTGTTAGGCGGTCACGATCTGTCAGCTCGTGCTGCATTTACGGCCCTCCCTTCTATCCTTAATGGGCCTGGATACCAAGTCCGGTCTGACGCATGAGCTCCTCGATCTTGCCTCGGTGGCTGTTACTTTCCTTAGCTAAGTGCCCAAACAGATCTTGTAGCTCTTCATCTTTGGCTGTGGCTGCATAGAGGGCATATTTTTTCTCCTTGAGATTCTCGGCTGCTAAAGCATCCTGTAAGTAAAGCTTTTCCCGTTCAGTAACCATGGTTACCGGCGCCACTTAATCACCTCCGTAGTTTTCAATTGTATTATTTACTTTCCCAGCGCGAATCTATGCACTACCGGGCGTTTTGTCCACCACCAGGGTCGGCTTTGTTCTTTTCCTGGAAAATAGAAGCACACAACCGGACTCGGTCGCATATATTTAGACTGAGATTCTGGGCAAGGAGGGAGGAGAATATGGCGCCACAATTGGTTGTGCGCCGGCGCCTGTTGCGGGTGCAGCGGGTGATAGGGGAACAAACCAAGACCAAAACGGTGCAGGCCACCGTTACGCTGCCTGTACAGGCTATTAAGGTGTTCGAGGTTCAAGCTACCCTAAAGGCTACCAAGTGCGAGATTAAGCGTGACGGGGTCTTCATCCAGGGAACCATTCACAAACAGGTGTTCTATGTAGATCAAGGGGATTTGGTTCGCCATGTAGCTGAAGAGGTACCGTTCCACTTTTTTGTCGATGTCGACGGTGCCGAAACCGGCATGAGCTGCCAGGCCCACACCAAGATTGTCAGTGTTGATTGGACCTTGTCGGCAGATGGTCGGGAAGTAGTTCAAGATGTGGCTGTGCAAGCTTTTGTCAAAGTGACTGAAGTGGAGCAGATGGAAGTTGTAGTGGACGTTACCAATACCAATATTGTTGTGACCCGGGAATTGCTGCGGGTAGAGAGTGTGGTGGGTGAAGATACAATTCGAGAAACTATCACCAACACCATTACCCTACCCATGAATGCCCTGAAGATTTTTGACGTTAGGGCTGAGGTCCGAAATGTTACTACCACTATCAAAGACGACACCGTTACTGTTAAGGGGACTATTCACAAACAAATCTTCTTTGTGGATGAGGGCAATTTAGTACGCCATCAGGCGGAAGATGTACCGTTTGCCATTACAGCGGATATTCCCGGAGCCACTAAGGATATGGACGCCTTTGTGGATGTGAATGTAATTGTAGATGAATTCAAGCTCAGACATACACCGGGACGGGAACTCCGGCAGACTATGATTGTGGAGGCTTTCATTAAAGTTGTCGAGCCACTGCAAATCCAGGTGGTTACCAATGTCACCGGTCCCAATATTATTGTAGAGCGTCGCCTGCTTAAGGTAGATCATGTGGTCACCGAGGATACCAAGCGGGAGTCCATCGACAGTGAAGTCTGTTTGCCGATGCAGGCCCTTAAGATTTTCTCCATTATGGCTCGTCTGGAGGATGTCACGGCCGAAGTCAAGCGGGATTCAGTAATTGTCCGTGGCACTATTCACAAGCAAATATTCTTTGTGGATATGGGCAATCTGCTCCGGCATCATGCTGAGAATATTCCTTTCCGGATGGTGCTGGATACCCCGGGCTCTACTCCTGATATGTCGGTCCATGTTCGGGCTAACATCATCGGTGATGTGGAGTTCACGCTGAAGGACGGCCACAAGTATCACCCGGACAAAACTTGTCCACCACCCCCTCCCGGTGCGGCCGGGCAGGTAGTCTCCCAAGCGGTGATCGTGGAAGCCTTTGTCAAGGTGACAGAACCGGTCCAACTGAACGTAGTCGTGGATGTCCGGGAAGAGGCTGTACCTGTACCGGTGCCGCCGCCTGCTGTCCCCGAATGTCCCAGCATGAAGTTCCATGTGGTGCAGCCAGGGGAAAGCCTCTGGAGCATTGCCCAACGTTATGGAGTCAGTCTGGAGGCCTTGTTAGCCGCCAATCCCACCCTTAAGCATCCGGAACTGCTTTATCCAGGGCAAAAAGTGTGCATCCCGGTTTCGGTTACCGGGAAAGGGTAAGTTGGCTTCTATTAGCCTAGTCAAAAGGGGCCGGGGCACCGCCTAAAAGATACATGAAGTTTACGTCACGCCTGCAGGCCTGTTCCAGCTTAAGGCTGGATACAATGCCATTCATGTATCCGTATACTACTATCTTAAATAGACTTTCCGGTGACCTCTCGATTCTCCCAATGCGGGAGTACGCAGCGCGCAACTTGCTGTAATCAATCCTTTCAAACACTGCGTTAAGTAGCCTCACCGAATCATCAGCCGGGATTAATAATGCTA
>DURJ01000034.1 GCA_012837285.1 Bacillota bacterium | reverse complement strand
ACTTTTCCCATGGGCGCTCACCTCAATCTCTAATCTTGTACTTAATTCCACACCCTAACAGATCTTCCTTCTTTTTCGCCAAAAACCGTTACATTATACCCTAATGAAAGCTCCCACCCAGGTCATGTTTAATCAAACAGTACCCGCTAGCAGCGCGACTAGGTCTTAAGGCACCCCACCGGACTAGCGGGGACAGCTAGCAGAACCAAGGGCAAACCGGCGCTGCCGCTATCCCAATGCTCACAACAGGTGCAAAGTACCGACTGGTCTTTCTATTGCCATAACTGGCTCTATTAACACCGCCCCGCAGCAGCCACTAACAAACCGGTGCCGTAGTAACCGACGTGGTATCAAGTGGCCCCTAAGGTACCCAGTTGAAAACCAACCGTTTTCAACTACCAAATGTTAACGCCAACACGAAACAATTAAGATTGACAGAAACATAACAAACATGCTATACTTGACCTAGGAAAACGCAGGCGTATCCAGCATTTTTCTCGCTACGCGCTACTTTTGGAGTCTAATGGAGGGTCAAATTGGCAAAATATCACTATTTGCACCTTTTGAAGAGAAGAAGTTGGCTCCCATTAGTGTCAAGAAAGTAACACAAGCAGCTACACAGTCACAGTAGTAAGCAACGAAACGGAGGAACTAGCTATGGCAACGACAGAACTAAGTTGTGGCCGCCGGTTTGCAGCTGTAAATGATATCTTACAGCGGCATCAACATCGTCCCGAACGCTTGGTAGCTGTATTACAAGAGGTACAAGAGGTCTATCGCTACTTGCCGGAAGAAGTTCTTCAGTATGTGGCCACGGGTATGGGATTATCCCCAGCTAAAGTTTTTGGCGTGGCTACTTTTTATGAAAACTTTTCTTTGCAGCCAAAAGGAAAGTACGTAATTAGATGTTGCGATGGTACCGCCTGCCATGTGCACAGCTCAGAAGCTCTGCTGACCGCAATCCGGCAACGGTTAAAGTTGGCAGATGATGAAACAACCACCGCCGACCTGATGTTTACCTTGGAGACGGTGGCTTGCCTAGGGGCTTGCGCCTTGGCCCCAGTGGTAACCATCAATGGCCAGGTTTATGGGCAGGCAACACCGGACAAAATTGTCGCCATCATCGATAAGCTGGCAGGGGGAACAGAGCATGGCAAAAATTAGATCAGGTGAGGAACTGAATCAACTCGCCGCTACTTATCGCGCAGCCACCAGTAGAGCAGCAAAGCGCATTCTGGTCTGTGCCGGGACTGGCTGTGTAGCTAACGGTTCGCTCCTTGTTTATAGTGCTTTACGGGCAGCCATTGAGAAATCCGGCGTAGTGGTTGATCTGGATTATCTGTTGGAGCACGATGTCCCGAGCAACGCCACCCAACTGGATAAAACCGGTTGCCGCGGCTTCTGCCAGCTAGGACCGTTGGTGCTGATTGAGCCCCAGGATTTTATGTACGTACACGTGCGCCCTGAGGATGCCGAGGAGATTATTCAAGAAACCATTGTGGGCGGTCGCTGTGTCAAGCGGCTGACTTATACAGCTCCAGGCAGCACCAAACATTTTGAACGGGAAGAAGATATTCCCTTCTATCAAAAACAACATCGCCAAACCTTAAGTAATTGCGGGCACATGAATCCTGAAGACATCCGGGAGTATATTGCTCGGGACGGTTATCAGGGCTTGGCCCGAACTTTAGCTAAGCACACCCCCGCTGAAGTGATCGCAGAAGTCTTGGCTTCTGGGCTGCGAGGCTTAGGCGGTGCCGGCTTCCCGGCCGGGAGAAAATGGCAGGCGGTTCGGGCGGCCGCCGGAGAGGCCAAATATGTGGTCTGTAACGGTGACGAGGGTGATCCAGGCGCCTTTATGGATCGCAGTATTATGGAGGGCGATCCCCATAAGGTTCTGGAAGGGATGACTATTGCCGGTTACGCCGTCGGAGCAGTCGCAGGCTACATTTATGTCCGAGCTGAGTATCCGTTGGCCGTGGACAGGCTAACTAAGGCTATTCGGGAAGCAGAACAATACGGCCTGTTAGGCGATAGCATTTTAGGAACAGATTTTTCCTTCCGACTGCACATCAATCAAGGAGCCGGTGCTTTTGTTTGCGGTGAATCGTCGGCTTTGGTAGCTTCCATCGAAGGCAAGCGGGGCATGCCGGTTCCCCGGCCGCCACGGCTGGCCCAAAGAGGGCTGTTCGGCTGTCCGACTCTGCTCAATAATGTGGAGACTTTTGCTAATGTGCCGCTGATTATGCGTGCCGGCGCTAAGGCCTTTTCTAGTCTGGGTACACCTACCAGCCATGGCACCAAGGCCTTTGCCCTCACCGGCAATGTCAAGAACACCGGTCTGATCGAAGTACCCATGGGAACTACTTTACGGGACATAATATTTAATATCGGCGGCGGGATCAAAGATGACCGGGAGTTTAAGGCCGTACAAATCGGCGGTCCCTCCGGTGCCTGTTTAACAACAGAACACCTGGACTTACCGCTCGATTTCGATTCCCTCAAGCGGGCCGGGGCTATGATGGGATCCGGGGGCCTGGTGGTTATGGATGAGCGCACCTGCATGGTGGAGGTGGCCCGCTTTTTCATGGACTTTACCCAACGGGAATCCTGTGGCAAATGCATTCCCTGTCGTGAAGGCACCAGCCGGATGCTGGAGATTCTAGAACGGATCGTAGCCGGCCAGGGAACAGAAAAGGATTTAGAGTTCCTGGAAGAAATCGCTCACATGGTGCACGATATGTCGCTGTGCGGTCTGGGCCAGACAGCAGCCAATCCGGTACTATCTACCCTGCGCCACTTCCGGGACGAATATCTGGCCCACGTGCGCCAGCGGCGCTGCCCGGCTGGGGTTTGTCGGGCCCTGCGCAGCTTTGTGATTGACCCGGAGAAATGTCGTGGCTGCGGCCGTTGTGCCAAGAACTGCCCGGTAGGTGCCATTAGCGGTGAGCTTAAGCAGCCCTTTATCATTGATCCCGCCCGTTGTATACGCTGTGGGGCCTGCGTTAAAAAGTGTGCCTTTTGTGCGATCAAGGAGGTGAATTAAGTGGCAGCTACTATGATTGTTGATGGACGGGAAATTGAGATCAACGGCGAGAAGAACGTTCTGGAAGTTATTCGTAAAGCCGGGGTGGATCTCCCCACCTTCTGTTATCACTCTGAGCTTTCAGTTTATGGAGCCTGCCGCATGTGCATGGTGGAAGATGATAAGGGTCGCTTATACGCTGCTTGTGTTCAGCCTCCGGCTGCGGGCATGAAAATTTTTACCGCTACCGAGCGGCTGTTACATCATCGCCGAATGATTCTGGAATTGGTTCTATCCAACCACAACCGTGACTGCACCACTTGTGAAAAAAACGGCAGTTGCCGGTTGCAGGAACTGGCTCATCGTTTAGGAATCCGGGCGGTTCGTTTTGCTCAGAAAAAAACAGCCGGACCGGTGGATGTAGGACCGGCATTGGTCCATGATCCGTCTAAGTGTATTCTCTGTGGTGACTGTGTCCGCATGTGCGATGAGATCCAAGGAGTAGGAGTGCTGGGCTTTGCCCAGCGGGGCAGTAAGATGACTGTGATGCCGGCCTTCGGCAAGAAAATGAGCGAAGTGGCTTGTGTAAACTGCGGTCAATGTGCAGCCGTATGTCCCACTGGAGCGTTAACAGTTAAATCCGATCTGGATCGGGTCTGGAAAGCTCTGCATGATCCTGCCAAGAAAGTGGTGGTGCAGGTGGCCCCGGCCGTACGGGTGGCTTTCAGTGAAGCTTTTGGCCAAAAGCCGGGCACCATTGGTACGGGACAACTGGTAGCCGCCCTCAGGAGGCTTGGCTTTGACCAGGTTTACGACACTTCGTTTACTGCAGACTTGACTGTACAAGAAGAATATCATGAGTTTGTCCACCGCTTGCGCTCCAACAGTCACTTACCCCTGTTTACTTCCTGCTGTCCAGCCTGGGTCAAATTTGCCGAGCAGTTTTATCCCGAGTATCTGGCTAATATCTCCAGCTGCCGCTCTCCTCAAAGCATGTTCGGGGCTATCGCTAAAGCCTATTTACCGGCAGAATTGGAGGTAAAGCGGGAGGATCTGTATGTTGTCTCCATCATGCCTTGTACAGCCAAGAAATTTGAAGCAAAGCGCCGCGAACTGGGGCGGGACGGCATGCTCGATGTAGATGCTGTCTTGACCACCCAGGAAATAGCGCAAATGGTTCGCGAGGCTAATTTAGATTTTGCTCAGTTGCCGGCCGAAGCCTTTGATCTGCCCTTTGGCATAGCTACTGGGGCGGGCCTAATCTTTGGCACCACCGGCGGTGTGGCCGAGGCGGTGTTGCGGACTGCTGCCCGGGCTGACGGTGGCAGGAGGCCTCCCATTGAGTTCCAGGCCGTGCGGGGTTTTCAGGGCCTTAAAGAGGGTAGGATTAAGTTAGGTGAACAAGAGATCCAGGTAGCGGTAGTACATGGGCTATCCCAGGCGAAAAGACTGGTCGAGGCCATTAAGAAAGGCCAGTGCAACTACCAACTGATAGAAGTCATGGCCTGCCCAGGTGGCTGTGTCGGCGGCGGGGGCCAACCACTACCAAACGATATCCAGCATCGACAACTGCGCGCCCAAGGGCTGTATCAAATTGATCAACAACGAGAGTTACGCTGTGCTGATGACAATCCTATTATTGAACGGCTGTACCAGAGACATTTGGGCCAACCGGGAAGTAAAAAAGCAGAGGAACTTCTTCATACCACCTACGCGCCACGGCGGCGTATCAGCGGGGAGGAGGTAGCAGTGGAACCGGCTACAAATGCTAAAACTAAGATTAGGGTCTGTGTAGGGACGTCTTGCTACCTGAAGGGAGCTTACGATGTTCTCAAAGCTTTTCAGGATTCCATTAAGGAATGTGCCTCTAGCGCGGATTTCGATCTGGGAGCTACTTTCTGCTTAGAACATTGTAACGGGGGCCCAACTGTGCAGGTAAACGAGGACGTCTTCAGCCAAATGACCCCGAGCAAAGCGCGGGAATTAGTGCAGCGGCGCGCCGCCAAGGGCGATTAGCGCCAGAGGTGGTGTTACAATCCTTATGCCAGTTCACCTAAAGCACCGTGGAGACTGTTGGATCTCTTTGGGAGGGCCGAGCACAGAGCTCGCCTTCCCAACCATAAAAGAAGGCCTTCAAGAAATTACACCTGATACTGACCAAGCAAGACATGTTCTGGATCGAGTTTCGGCTAAAAACTAAATGTTGACCTTGACCAAATTAAATTTTATCCCTCTTGGGACCAGTTTTTTGTTATAATAATAGCTGATTCTTGATCTAAGCATCTCTTATCTTAAGTGCTGGTCCTCAACGTTAGGTAGGCGATGTTTCTGGGCTTAGAAGTCCTTACATTACTTGTGCAAGGGGGTTTGTAGTTTGTATCGCATTACCTACAAACAACAACTGTCACCAGCTATTCACCTTATAGTTATCGAGGCACCGGATGTTGCCGCCAAGGCTAAGGCCGGCCAGTTCATTATTCTTAAAGTGGACGAAGAAGGTGAACGGGTCCCGCTCACCATTGCTGATTTTGACCGTGAGGCTGGGACTGTCACCTGCATATTTCAAGAAGTGGGATACACCACCCAGCAACTGGCTTCGCTTGTTTGCGGCGATGAGCTGTCCTCATTCGTCGGCCCCTTGGGACAGCCCACAAAAATCGACAATTACGGCACCGTGGTCCTGGTTGGGGGCGGAGTGGGAGTCGCTCCCATTTTCCCCATCGCTCGGTCATTAAAAGAAGCCGGCAACACCGTAATCACTATTATGGGTGCCCGCACCAAGGAACTTCTGTTTTGGGAAGACCGACTCCGGCAATACAGTGACCGGGTGTTAGTGTCTACCGACGATGGATCGTACTGTCATAAGGGGTTTGTGACTGATCTGCTCAAACAAGTGCTGACTGCAGGTGACGCTGTCAGCCGGGTCTGGGCTATAGGTCCAACTATCATGATGCGCTTTGTGGCCCAGACCACGGAACCTTATCGTATTCCCACCATAGTCAGCATGAATCCCATTATGGTTGACGGTACCGGCATGTGTGGTTCGTGTCGGGTCAGTGTAGGCGGACAGACCAAGTTTGCCTGTGTAGACGGGCCCGAATTCGACGGCCACCTGATCGACTGGGATCTGGCTATGCGCCGTATGACCACCTATAAAGACAAGGAAGCGTTGGCCTTGTCCCGTATTCATGAGGGGGGGCACCATAAGTGCCACTAAGATTGAAAAAGACACCGGTTCCAGTGCAGGGACCGGAAGAACGTGTTCGTAACTTCGATGAAGTCTCCCTGGGCTATACTGAGGACCAAGCCCTGAAAGAAGCGGCTCGCTGTCTCCACTGTAAAAATGCGCCCTGTAAAGAAGGCTGCCCGGTGGAAGTTGACATTCCGGAGTTTCTCGCTCAGATCAAAGCCAGGGATTACACCGGGGCCATAGAGACCATCAAAAGCAAAAACAACCTTCCTGCCATCTGCGGTCGGGTTTGCCCGCAGGAAAACCAGTGCGAAAAGTACTGTACCCTGGCGAAAAAGGGTGAGTCTGTCGGTATAGGCCGGTTGGAGCGCTTTGCTGCCGACTTGGATTTGGCCTCGGGTAGTACTCACACTCCTGAGCTGCCGGAGCCGACCGGGTTCAAGGTAGCTGTTATTGGTTCCGGACCGGCCGGGCTCACCGCCGCTGCCGACCTGGCTCGATTGGGCCACCAGGTAACTATTTTTGAAGCTTTACATGCCCCCGGCGGCGTGCTTATCTATGGTATTCCTGAGTTTAGATTGCCGAAACAGGTAGTGCGCCAAGAAATTGAGTACGTCCGCCATCTGGGCGTGGAAATCAGGACCGACTTTGTGGTTGGGGAGACAGCTACCATCGATGAAATCTTCGACCGCGGCTACGATGCCGTCTTTATTTCCACCGGTGCCGGCCTCCCGCATTTTATGGGCATACCGGGAGAAAACCTGATCAATATCTACTCGGCCAATGAGTTCCTAACCCGGATCAATCTCATGAAGGCCTACCTTTTTCCCCAGTATGGCACCCCGATCAAGGTTGGGGACAAAGTAGCGGTAATCGGCGGGGGCAATGTAGCTATGGACTCCGCTCGCACCGCTCTCCGCCTCGGCGCTAAAGAAGTAACGGTGGTTTATCGACGCTCTCGGGAAGAGCTCCCGGCTCGCCAGGAAGAAGTGAGCCATGCCGAAGAAGAAGGAATCAACTTCCAGTTTCTGACCAGCCCTGTCCGCTACATCGGTGACGAAGAAGCTCGGGTGACGGCTATGACTTGTATTCGCTATCAACTGGGAGAGCCTGATGCCAGCGGTCGCAGAAGACCCATTGCCATCCCAGGGTCTGAGTTTGAGCTGTCGGTAGACACAGTGGTGGTAGCCATCGGCCAGGGACCTAATCCATTGGTGCCCAGAACCACCCCCGGTCTTGAGCTTACTAACAAGGGTACCATCAAGGCTAACGAGGATACCGGTACCACTTCGCGTCCGGGTGTTTTTGCCGGTGGCGATATTGTCACTGGTGCAGCTACGGTAATTTTAGCTATGGGGGCAGGCAAACAGTCTGCTCGAGCTATTCACAGCTATCTCCAAACACTGCCGAAAAAGAATTAATCCGGTTCAAAAAAGAAGGGCTGCCCGCTAATTGGAGCAGCCCTTCTTTTAGTTGGCCGTGGGGGCGATAATTCGCTTATCTTTTCCGCAGCAACTGTTCCGGTCCACCTGTGATACAATAGCTCCATGGAAACGACATAGCTCCCACAGATAAAATTGCAGGCCCGGTCAAACCCCGACGGACCTGCTTGCTGAAGAAGGTGTCACTATGAACTATCTCCGCCCAGCCACTGACCCCAAAGGTGACCGGACCGTCTTAGCCGGTATTTTTCTAGCCCTTGTCTCCGGACTCGCCTATAGCAGTGAAGCCATTGCCGCCAAGCTCCTGTATGCGCAGGGACTGTCACCCTTGGCTGTCCTCACCTGGCGCTTTCTGTTGGCGGCCCTAATCTTAGGCTTCTGGGCCCACCGTGAGCAGCCCGTTCCAATTGAATCTGCACAACACCAGCTACTGGCACTGTTGGGGTTATCCCAGGCAGTTACGGTCCTGTTCCTCTTTTATGCCTTTGTGTATATACCGGCCGGGCTGGCTGTATTTCTCTTTTATCTCTATCCCACCTTGGTTACAGCCCTGGAAATGGTCTTTCTCGGTGTACACCCGGACAAGAAACGAGTAATGGCTTTGTTGCTTACCCTGACCGGCCTGCTGGTAATTGCCGGGCCGGTTCTGGGCGCTGTATCGTGGCCAGGCTTTGTCTGTGCTGTAGCTGCTGCCTTAGGTAACGCTGTCTTTTTGCTCCTAGGCGGTCGCTCCCTGGACAAGCTGCCGGTACTGACGGTAAGCGCCGGCACCACCTGGTGGGCGACGCTGTTGTTTTTCCTCACAGCTCTGGTAACTGGGACCCCGCTCAGCTTTCCCCGGGACAGCTCAAGTTTGGGCCTGTTGCTGTTTTTGGTTCTGGTTCCGTCTGTCTTAGCCCTCACCTGCCTCCTCGGTTCCATCGCCCGGCTCGGACCGGGCCGCACTGCCATTGTGGCCACCACCGAACCCTTTTTCACTGTTCTGTTAGGTTTTTTTATCCTGGGCGAGCACCTTCAGGGGAGTGAACTCCTAGGTGGCATCCTGATTGTTCTGGCCGTTTTAATTGAGCGCAGTGGCAACTAACCGCTACCAATCCAGGTGCCCCCGGTGCAAGTGACCGGTTCGGTTAAGCCACCGGGCACGTTTTTTGGTAAATTTCGTACTTAACTGGCGACAAAATATACCACTGATGTTAAAATGGACATACAGCTAACGGTAGCACTTATCAAGTAACCACTTACTGCTTTTAGGAGAGTGCAGGGATTGAGAAAAAGATGGGCTCTTGTTTTATGGTCATTCTTATTCCTGATGGTTCTCGCCGGCTGCTTGCCGGGAACAGGAAAGGTTAGTCAAAAGCCGCGGGCTGTGGACGGAGTCTTAGATCTTAGTGCCTGGAACTTTGAGCGGGATGGTACAACTGGTCTCGATGGGGAATGGGAGTTTTATTGGGGCCAGTTGCTAGAGCCCACGGACTTTATGCCCGGAAAAAAGACCGATAGTGCTAACCTAATTGATCTCCCCCGCTCGTGGAACGGCTACCTGGTACAGGACCGAAAATTGTCGGGTAATGGCTATGCTACCTTCCGGCTAAGGATAAGAGGCCGTGATTTTGACACACCGTTAGCACTTAAGGTGCCGATTATGTGCACCGCGTACAAGCTCTGGGCCAATGGAGAACTACTGGCGGAAAACGGTCGGGTGGAACGCAGTCGCCAGGGGATGGTTCCGCAATACCGACCGCAAATTGTCTCCCTCAATTCGGGGCAGAACAATCTGGAGTTGGTGGTCCAGGTTTCTAATTACATGCACCGCAAAGGCGGTATCTGGGAAAGTATCAGGATTGGGACCGAGGAGCAAGTACGGAGCCAGCGCGACCTGAGGTTGGCCTTTCAGCTCTTGTTATTCGGTAGCTTCTTGGCCTTGGGTATTCACTACCTGGGTTTGTCAATTGTCCGGCGCCAGGAGCGGTATGCCATCTATTTTGTTCAGGCCTGTTTCTTAATGAGCCTGAGATTGCTGCTGGTGGGAGAGATCTTCCTGATTCAAGTGTTCCCGGATTTTAGCTGGGAGTGGGAGCTGAAACTGGAGTACCTTACATACTACTTAAGCATGCTAGTGTTACTTCTGCTCCTTAAGGCCTTGTTTCCGGCTGAGGTGTCGCCCACAATACAACGGGTTACAGCGGTTCTCAGTCTGAGCTACAGCGCCTTGGTACTGCTTACCCCGGCCCACATTTACACCCACACACTCACCAGTTACCAACTCTATACCATGTTTCTGGTGTTCTATTTTATTTATGTCTTAGCGGTAGCCAGCAGACGCCAACGAGAAGGCGCGCGCTTTATGTTGGTGGGGGGTATTATTTACTGTGCCAGCATAATCTATGATGTCTTCTTTGCCAATTTCCGAACCTTGGTTATCGGTCACTTGGCACCACTGGGGCTGTTTATGTTCCTGTTGGCCCAACACTTAGCCTTAATGGGCCGTTTGGCAGCAGCTTTTTTCCGACTGGAAGACTTGTCGGAACGCCTACTTACCCTGGACAAAATGAAAGATGAGTTTCTCGCCACCACTTCGCATGAACTTAGAACCCCTCTAAGCGGTATCCTGGGAATTGCAGAATCAGTGCTAGACGGTGTCTCCGGCCCTTTGACTGACAATCAAAAGCGCAATGTATCTTTAATTGTGGCCAGCAGTAAGCGCTTATCTATCTTAGTGGACGATATTATGGACTTTTGTCGGTTAAAGAGCAAAGACATAGACCTGGAACTTACCCCTGTTAACATACACCAGGTGGTAGATCTGGTGATAGAGGTCTGTCGTCCTTTGATTCTAGGAAAAAGTCTGGAACTTAAAAACCAAGTCCCAAAGGACATCCCCATGGTACAAGCCGATGAAAATCGTCTGGCGCAGATTCTATACAACTTGATTGGTAATGCCATCAAGTTTACCCCGTCCGGGTCAGTTACTGTTTCTGCCTCTCAACAGAACCGTCTGCTGGAGATAGTGGTGGCCGATACCGGCATCGGTGTTTCTGCCGACCGGTGGGAAGACATTTTCCAGCCTTTTCAGCAGGCGGACGATTCTATTGCCAGCCAATATGGCGGTACAGGGCTAGGGCTGAGTGTGTCTAAAAGCTTGGTTGAGCTCCATGGCGGCACCATTTGGGTGGAGTCCGAGCCAGGTCTGGGATCCCGCTTTCACTTTACGCTGCCAACCAGCACCGGTGAATTGGATCTTGTTAGGGACCAAGAGCCGGCGCCGCTGCCGCTTCTTAGCCCGCCGGTTCAGCCACTGACAATAGAAACAGCCGTGTCCCAAAAGGACAGCCCCGGCCACCCGTTGATATTAGCGGTAGATGATGATCCCATCAATCTTCAGGTATTGGTGAATCAACTATCCTTACAAGGCTACCGCCTGGTCACTGCTACCAGTGGCCCTCAGGCCCTGTCTATCATCGACCGAGCGCCCGCCAGTTTTGACTTAGTGATTCTTGATGTAATGATGCCCATGATGTCCGGGTACGAAGTTTGTCGCCGCCTGCGCCAGAAGTTCTCGTTGTTTGAACTACCGGTGCTCATGCTCACAGCCAAGAACCGACTGGATGACATCACCGCCGGGTTTGAAGCCGGGGCCAACGATTATATCGCCAAACCGTTTGATAAAAATGAGTTGCTGGCTCGAGTACACACCCTCTCCACCTTAAAGGAATCGGTTGCTCACGCCATGATTAACCACCTGTTGGCCACCATTGATGACCTCACCGGCCTGCATAACCGGCGCTTCTTTTTCCAGGTGGCAGAACAGGAGGTTAAGCGAGCCAAGACTTACGGCTTCCCCCTGTCACTTATCATGTTGGACCTCGACCATTTCAAAGAGATTAATGATTCCTACGGTCATTCCGGGGGCGACGATGTCTTGCGAGCGCTAGCCGAAAGATGCCGGACCCTGCTTCGCGACGACGACATCCTGGTTCGGTACGGCGGCGAAGAGTTTGTTGTCCTGCTGACAAAAGATCTGCCCGCAGCCGAACAAGTGGCAGAACGCTTACGCCAAGAAATTGCCGCCCAAGGGTTAGTCACCAGAGCGGGGAATGAAGTCTTTATTACCGCCAGCTTTGGTCTGTCCACTCTTAACAAAGATATCCCGGACCTGACCGGCTTACTGGAGAAAGCGGACCAAGCCTTGTACCAGGCTAAGCAGCAGGGACGAAACCAAGTGGTTGCGCTGAAATAATAAGCCCGGCACTGACCTCTAGCCAGGCCTTGAGCAGGCACGCCGCTTCGGCCCGGGTAAGCGGTGCCTCTGGACGCAAGGTACCATCAGGGTAGCCGTTTACAACCCCTGCTGCCAGCATCAGCTCCCACGGTGCTTCCAACCCCTTGGCCTCCAGTTTTTGCCAATCACTGAACCGTGGCAGGTGTACCAACGGGCCCTGGCCACCTCCGGGAATAAAACCCAGCAGGTTACCAATCTTCATTAGGCCGCCCACAGCGTAGCCGCGGGTTAACACCGACCGTGGTCCCTCATGTTCCGGCACCGTGTAGGCATCAACCCAAAAACTTAGGTACTCATCTTTAGCCCAATCCATTCCTATTTCTAAGGCCACAGCCTGCCGTACCCATATTTGCCACTCGAGCGGACTTATGGCCTCGTCCAGTCTGGCGGTTGCAATATCGGCCAACCCTGGCTCTGGCTCAGCACCTATACCCAGATCCACCAGCGCCTTAACCGATCCAAAGGCCCAATGCTGCTCTTTAGCCACCACCGACGGGGCCAGAATCGTTATTGCCGCCAGAACACATATAATACTTACCACGCGCCCTAACTTATTTTCTACAATCATGGTGATCAATACACCCCTTTCAATAAGTAGGGAACAAGCCCCGTCTTGTTCCGTTTGTTATTTCGCCGCCTACGTAATCCAGCGAAATAGCTACGGCGGCGGGCTGACACTAGGCTCAGCTCGCACCCGAGGGGTGTTCCCTACAGAGGATTAGAGATGCCTTGGTAGAGCCATAGGCTGCCGATTCCTATGACGACCGGGGGGCGTTGCCGGCCGTTGCATAGGCGGGCACCGCCTGGTCGTCTTTTTGCTTGGGAACCACAATACTGATTTCCCAACTGTTGTCCGTTTCCCGCTCTTTAACAGTAACCTCCAAGCCCGCCTGTCTCAACTCCGCTGCCGCCCGGCGGACACTGTTGATAAACAGGCGAATGTCTTTATAAACCCGAATAAACCGAGCTTTTTTTTCCTTCGGTTTGGTCTCGCCCAAAATCCGGGCGATCAGTTGTTCCGTGGCCTGCACGGTCAAGTTTTCGCTGACGATTTTCTCCGCCACTTTTTCCTGGGTTTCTGCCTCCGGTAACCTTAATAAAGCCCGAGCATGTCGTTCGGTGAATATTTCCCGGGAAATATTGTGCCGAATGCTGTCGGGGAGTCTTAGTAGCCGTAACTTATTGGCGATGGTGCTCTGGCTCTTACCCAACCGTTGGGCCAGCTCTTCCTGGGTAAGATCAAATTCGCTCAGCAGGCGCGCATATCCCTCTGCTTCCTCCCAAAAAGAGAGGTCCAGCCGCTGTAGGTTCTCCAGTAAGGCCAGAAGGCCCATATCCTCATCATCCAGTTCGCGCACCAGCGCCGGGATGGTAGCTCGTCCCAGCAGACGAACGGCTCGCACCCGCCGTTCGCCGGCGATAAGTTCATACCAAGAATTGCTTTTGGGTCGCACCAGTACCGGCTGCAGTAGCCCGTAAGTTTCGATGCTGGCCGCCAACTCCTTTAGTTCTCGCTCGTCGAACTGCCGCCGCGGTTGATAGGGGTTGGCCCGAACCCGATCGATGGGAATCTCCCGTACAGTGGCACTGCTAATCCCTTGATCCATCAGACCAAGAAGTTTCGTTATCCGTTCTTTCATGGCGGGCACCGCCTTATCAGTCGTTCAATACCCATATTCGCCAAGTGGTAGAAAATTCCTGCTGCCTCAGCCTATTTCCTACAGGGGGCGCTTGCCTGGGCGCCCCGGGCCCCGGGGGTACTTAGCCGGAGTGGGGGCTATCTTGTCCACCAACACCAACGTCCGGCGCTCTCCTCCCAGGAGGGAAAACTCTTTTACTTCTCTGAGCTCGCCCCCCAAGACTGTGAGCGCCCGCTGGCCCGCCTTAATTTCCTCGGCCACCTGTGGCCCTTTGTAAGCAACAAAACAGCCGCCCACAGACAGCAACGGCAGACTGAGTTCCAATAAAACCGGCAGCGACGCCACTGCCCGCGCAGTAGCCAAGGCGAATTGTTCTCTAAACTGAGCTTCCTGTCCCAACTCTTCGGCTCGCCGGTCGATAACGTTAACCCCGGTTAGTTCCAGCCGGGCTACGGTCTCCTGCAAGAACGCCGCCTTTTTCTTTACGCTCTCCACTAATGTAACTTCCAGCTCCGGCCGGGCGATTTTCAGCGCCAGCCCCGGTAAGCCGGCCCCGCTGCCAACATCCACCAAATTGGCTGCCTGGGAAGGAAGGTGGGGAAGCAGCGCTAACGAATCGACGAAATGTTTCCGGATTACTTCCTTGGGATCAACAATGGCGCTCAGATTGAAGCGCCGGTTTTGCCGCTCCAGCTCCTCACCGAAAGCGATTAGCGCCTCTATTTGGCTCGGCGCCAGTTGAATACCCACCGCCTGCCCTTCATGGACAAGCAAATCCCCTAAGCGGGGATCGGTCCAGTCCATCCTGTTCTCTTTACCCATCCCGGCTTCTCCCTCCGCCCCGCAGGTACACCATGAGCACAGCTACATCGGCCGGCGACACCCCTGGGATTCTACCTGCCTGGCCTAAAGTTCGCGGACGTATCAGGGCCAGCTTCTCCTGTGCTTCCCGGGACAAGGCCTTAATCTGGCCGTAATCCAGTTGGCTGGGTAGCACCTTTTCCTCCAGCTCCCTCATCTGCTCCACCAAGCGTTTCTCTTTCTCTATATAAGCGGCATATTTTATTTCCGCCTCCACTGTGTCCGCGGCCGCTCCCGACAACCCCTCCGGCGGCGGTGCCAGCCGGCTAATGTCGCTGTAACTGAGTTCCGGCCGCCGGAGCAAAGCCGCCAAACTGATGGGGTGGGTTAGGGGAGCACTGCCCAGCTCCTTCAAGGCAGCGTTTATGTCAGCGCTGGGAGTCAGTTGTTCTTGTTCCAACCGGGTAATTTCCCCTTGAATCCACGCCCTCTTGGCTTGGAAGCGCTCGTATTTTTCCGCCGGCAAAAGTCCCACCTGATACCCGTACGGAGCCAGCCTGAGATCGGCATTATCGGAGCGGAGCAGTAACCGGTGTTCAGCCCGGGATGTTAGCATACGATAAGGTTCTCGGGGTCCCTTGGTGACTAAATCGTCGATTAATACCCCGATATAGGCCTCACCTCGGCCCAGCACCAACGGCGGCTGTCCTTGAACATAACGGGCGGCATTGATCCCAGCCATAATTCCTTGCGCCGCCGCTTCTTCGTAGCCTGAGGTACCATTCACTTGTCCGGCACAGAACAAGCCCCGTACTATTTTGCTCTCCAGCGACGCAGTCAACTGCGTAGCCGGCAGATAATCGTATTCAATCCCGTAACCGGGCCGCAGCATTTGGGCCTGTTCCAGCCCGGGGATAGAGTGCAGGACCGCCACTTGCACCTCCTCCGGTAGGCTGGTGAACAAGCCGGTCAGGTAGACTTCATCGGTGTTCCACCCTTCCGGCTCCAAAAACACCTGATGAGCGGGCCGATCCGGGAAATGCTTTACCTTGCCCTCGATGGAAGGACAGTAACGGGGCTCTGCGTCGGGCAAAACATCCACGGAAAACGGCGATCGCTGCAGATTGGTTCGTATTATCTCATGGGTCCGCTCAGTGGTATATGTAAGCCAGCACGATAACTGGCGCCGCCGCCGCGGCTGGTTCCAGACCGAAAAGCTAAGCGGTAGCTTACTGCCGCGCTGTTCTTTCAGTTGGCTGTAATCCACGCTCCGCCCGGAAATACGCGGTGGGCTGGTAGTCCGGAAGCGCCCGGTCTCGAAGCCCCGTTTCAGCAGTGACCGGGTCAATTCCTGGGCCGCCGGCTGACCTTGGGGGCCGCCGCTGAATTTCAACTCCCCCACGAAGACTTCGCTTCTAAGATAGACGCCGGTGGTCAAGACCACTGCCGGGGCATTGTACACAGCGCCGGTCTGGGTTCGTACCCCCACCACCCCGTCAGCCCCGGTGAGCAATTCCGTTACCGCTGCTTCCCGCACCACTAAGTTAGCCGTGGCTCCCAAGGTCTGCCACAGGCGCCGCCGGTACAAACTTTTATCACAAACAGCCCTTAAAGCCCGCACCGCCGGACCCTTACTTATGTTCAGCACTCTAATTTGTACATAGGCTTTGTCGGTGTTATTAGCCATCTCGCCGCCCAGGGCGTCAATTTCACGGACCAGATGCCCCTTGGCCGGCCCACCCACCGACGGGTTGCAGGGCATTAAAGCTATATGCTCCAGGCTCAGCGTGGTCAGCAAGGTGCGGCAACCCATGCGGGCCGCAGCCAAAGCAGCCTCGCAACCGGCATGTCCGGCCCCCACCACAATAACATCATAATTGGAGTAACCAGGTCGTATCCTCATCTTTTCCCCCCGCGCTTTGACGTCATTTTCCTAAACAAAAATCTTGAAAAATGCGATGAACCAACTCCTGATCCACTGTCTCCCCGGTTATTTTCCCCAACTCCAACCTGGCTGCGCGCACTTCGGTACTAATAATATCATAACCAAACCCCGCTCGAAGCGCCATCATGGCTTCCTCTAAGGCGTCTCGCGCTCGGCTCAGGGCTTCCAGGTGGCGCCGATTGCTCACGCTTACGTGCTCCACTCGTTGTCCATTGCCAACGGCAAAACGGATAATGGTGTCCTCAAGCTGCTCCAGTCCCTGTCCCTCCTTCACCGACAGGGGTATCACTTCTTCCCGGGGAAACCGCCGCTTAACTTCCGCCGCGGTCAGCACCTGGCCCACATCAATTTTGTTCAGCAAGAGCAAAATCTTCTTTCCCTGGCAGAGGGAATAGATAAGCTGATCCTCGTCTTCCCACGGCCGCTCGGCATCCAGTACCATCAGCACCAGCTCTGCCGCCGCCAACTGCTCTTTGGCCGCCTCCACTCCCAGCCGCTCCACTATATCGCTGGTTCTTCTAATGCCGGCTGTATCCAGTAACCGCAGCGGGAGTCCAGAGAGGTTAATCGTCTCTTCAATAACATCCCGGGTGGTCCCCGGTATGTCAGTTACCAACGCCCGCTTATGCCCTACCAGGACATTCAACAGACTGGACTTACCCACATTAGGCTTCCCAACTATTACTGTGGCCAATCCCTCGCGCCAAATCCGTCCCTGTTCCCCTTCGGCAATCAAGCCCTCCACCTCGGCCACCAAGCCCTGCAACCGGGAGGTCAGCTCAGCTCCCTCAAGTTCCGGTACTTCATCGTCGGGAAAGTCAATCCCCACTTCCAGCCGCACTTCCAATAACAATATCTGCTCCCGCAAAGACCGAACCCGCTCGGACAGCCTGCCTTGGAGCTGTTGTTGGGCCAGGCTCAGGTTAGCCTCGGTGCTGGCGCGAATGATATCACCCACAGCCTCAGCTTGGGCCAGATCCAAGCGTCCGTTTAAGAACGCCCGCTGGGTGAATTCCCCCGGCTGGGCCAGCACAGCCCCGGCTGCCAGCACCTCTTTCAGCACCGCCGCCAGAGCCACCGGTCCGCCGTGGCACTGCAGTTCTAATACATCTTCCCGGGTGTAAGAAGCCGGGGAGCGCATCACCAACGCAATGGCCTCATCGATCACTTTTCCTCCGGCCGGCTCCGTCACCGTGCCGTAGCGGGCACTGTAGCTGGGCTGGTCACTTACTTTACCGCCGCGGCGGGGACGAAAAACACGATCCCCAATGGTAAAAGCCTTCGGTCCGCTGATGCGCACAATGCCAATACCCCCAACACCCACAGCCGTAGCGATAGCCGCTATGGTTGTCTTTTCCATAACCATCCCTCCGGGAGAAAAAAACCCAGCTCCCAACGTGCTGGGTTATCGTCATTCCGTTTCAATTCAGACATCCCGCTTCGGCCTGTAGCCAGAGCTCTTGGCTTTGGTTGGGTTCACCACTACCCGCCGATACGGTTCTCGTCCTTCGCTGACGGTTTCCACCTCTTCTTTGTCCTGCAAGGTAAGGTGAATAATGCGTCTGTCGGCCGCCGACATGGGTTCAAGCCTAATGGGACGCCGCCGTTCCAGCACTCGCTCAGCAGTTCGCTCTGCCAAGTTCTCCAGGGTAGCTGTCCGCCGAGCCCGATACCCGGCTACATCCAGCATCACCCGCTCTCGCTCCCGTACGCCTTTGTTGGCCACCAGGTTGGTCAAATACTGCCAAGCATCCAAAGCTTGTCCCCGGCGGCCGATTAGCATGCCCACGTTTTGCCCTTCCACCTGGATTTTGACCCCTTCGTCATCTGTGGTCCCTGTCACTTCAGCCTCGATGGCCAAGGTATCAACTACCTCTTCTATGAAGGCCTGGGCTCGGTTCAATAGGTTTTTCTTCTCTATCACCCGGACTCTAGCTGGACGCCCACCGAGAATTCCCATGAATCCCCGGCTTCCTTCTTCTATTACTTCTACCTCTACTTCTTCAGCGGTCAAATTTAGTCGTGCCAGTGCTGCCTCTACTGCCTCTTCCACCGTCCTACCTGTTTCCTCAATGTCCCTCATCTTTTGCCAGCTCCCCCTTTGACATCAGTGACCGCGAATCCCACCACTGTTGAACCACACTCACCGCGTTTTGTACTACCCAGTAGAGCGCCAATCCGGCCGGGAACCGGGTGGCCATCCAGCCGATAACCAGTGGCATGGCCGCCATCATTTGAGCTTGTTTAGCATCGGTGGTCATCTGTCGTTGGGAAATGTATTGCGTAATTACAGTTAAGATCGGCAAAATGTAGAGCGGATCTTTTTGGCCCAAATCGGTGATCCATAAGAAGCCGGCGCTATCCACCGGATAAGGATAAGTACGTAAGATACTGAACAGAGCAAACAAAATCGGCAGTTGAATCAGCATGGGCAAACACCCGCCCAAGGGGCTGACGCCGTGTTCACGATAAAGGGCCATCATCTCTTTGTTCAACTTTTCCGGCTGGTTTTTATACTTCTTCTGCAATTCCTGAAGTTTAGGCTGTATTTCTTTCATCGCTAACATGCTCTTGGTCTGGCGTCGGGTCAGCGGCCATACCAACATCCTAATCAGCACCGTTAGCGCAATAATGGCCCAGCCATAGTTGTGGAAGTAACTGTACAAAAACTCTAACACCCAAAATAACGCATCGCCCAGGGCTTTCACTCCCTACCCCTCCTTGTCCCCTTAGCTGGACGGGATCAAACCCGCCTGTTCGTACCGGTCTGCGGTACGGGATCGTAACCATTGGCACCCCATGGGTGACAGCGAAGCAGGCGTTTTAGCGCCAAGTACCCACCCTTAAGACAGCCGTAGCGAACGATCGCTTCATAGGCATAGGCTGAACAGGTGGGAACATAGCGACAGTGCGGAGCCAGCAGCGGGGACACAAAGCGGCGATAACACGCTATGGCATAAAGCACTGCTTTCTTAACCATTCCGCTGTCCTCCTTCATCAGTCAGAAGCCCAGCTTGGCCACAAAGACGCCGCACCTCTTCACTGAGCGGCCAAAAACCAACTGTCAGCGCTCGTGGTCGGCCTACTAACACTAGATCATAACCCGGTTTAAGCTGGACTTGAAGCTGGCGCTGTATTTCTTTTAAGCGCCGGCGGACTAGATTCCGCTTTACAGCGCCACCTACCTTCTTGCCCACAGTAAAGCCTGTACGCGTTGCCTGTCCCGGTCGGGGCAGGACATAAAGCACCACATAGCGGCCAACATACACCTGTCCATGTTTATAGACGGTCTGAAATTCCTTATTCTTAGTCAGCCGTGCCATTCTCACCGGACTTTGCCCCTTTGCTTTTTGTCTGCTTAACACAAGAAAAGGGGCCAGGTCCAACTTCCTGCCCCGCCTAATCCTCACAGCTTGTCACCACTAGTCAGGCGGAAAGTCTTTTCCTGCCTTTAGCGCGTCGCCGGGCTAGAACTTTACGCCCACCTCTGGTACTATTTCGCGCCCGAAAACCATGGGTCTTTTTCCTGTACCTCCTACGCGGTTGATATGTCCTTTTCACCTATATTTTCTTCCTTTCCCACTCTTTTTCCTGCCCACTATAGGAAAATTATACTTGAGCCCCCTAGCACTGTCAAGCTCAAGTGCCGGCCACCAAAATCCACCGTAAGACCTTTGTCCCGGTTGCTGCCTGTGGATATCTATGTTATCATGATCCTGGAGTTGTCAAAAACACCCTCTTTTACCAGGGATTTTTCCCTATTGTCCGCAGGTTTATGCACATTGTGTGGATAAACCTGTGTATAACTAATTCTACTCTCGTAAAAATGCCCGCTAGCGATGATTCAATATTGAAGGTGAGGGAGGTGAATAACCTGGTTTCTGGCCCGGGCACCGGTAAGAAAACATGGTGACCGTGCCGTCTGTCATGAGGACAGATGCAAAACCGACTCCGAGTAGCCGAGAGGTTTTGGAAACCAGGGTAGACCATTGCCCCAAGCAGCAGGTGAATTGTGGAAACGCGCTTTAGACCTAATGGAACACGAGTTGGGCCGTACCAGTTACGACAATTGGCTGCGGCCAACCCGCGCCGTGGCGATAGTAGGCAATAATTTATTGGTGGCCGTGCCTAATCCTTACACACGGGAGTGGCTTGAGACTTCTTACTCCAGCCTGATCGCCCGCGCCTTAAAGGAAATCGGTGCTGCCGAGCTGCACGTTCATTACTTAATTCCCGGCGACGAAGACGAGCACCCAGCGGTACCAGCGGTAAGCACCCCGGCCTCTTTGGCAGATGAGCGTCCTTATCTTAATCCTAAATATGTTTTTGACACTTTTGTGGTGGGCAACAGTAACCGCTTTGCCCATGCCGCTTCCTTGGCCGTGGCTGAGAGTCCGTCACGGGCTTATAACCCGCTTTTTATTTACGGCGGCGTCGGTCTGGGTAAAACTCATCTCATGCACGCCATTGCCCATTATATTCTGGATCAATCGCCGCTGAATCGAGTCGTTTATGTTTCGTCTGAAACCTTTACGAACGAACTTATCAATTGTATTAAGGATGATCGTATTAATCAGTTCCGGGCTAAATACAGGGAAAAAGATGTGCTCCTAATCGACGACATTCAATTTCTAGAAAAGAAGGAACGTACCCAGGAAGAATTTTTCCACACCTTTAATGCTCTCTACGAAGCCAGTCGCCAAATTATTGTTTCCAGCGACCGGCCGCCCAAAGAACTATCCACCTTGG
Organism: Bacillota bacterium; assembly: GCA_012837285.1. NCBI lineage: Bacteria > Bacillati > Bacillota > Bacillota bacterium. Next base: position 8,200 of record DURJ01000034.1, on the reverse strand, counting down.
AGGATCGACTGCGGTCCCGCTTTGAGTGGGGACTTATCACCGACATCCAGCCCCCTGATCTGGAAACCAGGATGGCAATCTTACGGAAGAAAGCCCAATTAGAAGACCTGTCGGTTCCGGACGAAGCCCTGGAGTATATTGCCCTGAGAATAACCAGTAATATCCGGGAATTAGAAGGCGCTCTTACTCGTTTATTGGCTTATGCCCAACTGCACGCCGCTCCCATTACTATGGACCTGACTCAAGCTGCCCTTCAGAATATTCTACCGGAGAAGAAGCCCCAACCAATAACTATTACCCGTATTCAGGCGGTGGTGGCGGAAGAATTCAACCTGGAGCCGCAAGATCTGTGCGCTAAGCGGCGCACTCGCAATCTGGTGGTCCCGCGTCAAATTGCCATGTATCTGTCTCGGGAACTCACTGACGCTTCGCTGCCGAAAATAGGCGATGAATTCGGCGGCCGGGACCATACCACCGTTATGTACAGCTGTGATAAGGTAGCCTCGGAGCTGAAAAAGAACGGTGAACTGCGCAACTTGTTGAATAAACTCACGGCCCTTTTACGGGACAACGCTTCATAAGTAGTGGGGATAAGTATTTCTCTTCCAGTTATCCCGAAGCTCTACACAGCTATTCCCCAGTTAAGTTTAATTTTCCCCCAGGCAAATATTAACCTCTGCTTCGTCGGCCGCCTTTTTTCCTTATTATCCACAGGCCCTATTATTACTACTATACTCTTTATATTGTAATCTTTATATATACCTCGTAATTATAAGCCCTGTGGAAAAGCTCTTTTGTTCGCAAGGAGGGACTAAACAATGGAGTTTATCGCTAGTAAAGACAAGTTTCTAACTGCCGCCCAGAACGTTTTGCGGGCGGTGCCTTCTAAGGCCGTGCGCCCGGAACTGAGCGGTATTTTACTTACGGCTGAGAACAATAGTATTACTCTAACCGGTACCGATTCCGAACTCGGTATAAAGTGTTGGTTTGAAGCTCAGATTAGTACTGAAGGAGAGGTGCTACTGCCGGGGCGCTATTTAGTCGACGTCCTCCGGCGCTTACCACCGGGTCAGCTATCCTTTCGGTCCGAACCCACCACTGAACATGTATTTATTACTTCCGGTGTAGCTAACTTTGAATTACTCACCTTGGTGGGAGAATTCCCTCCCTTAGAGCCGGAGAACCAAACAACCGTAGCTTCCGTACCGGAGTTGACTTTGCGCAGCGGCATCAGCCAGGTAGCTTTTGCTGCTGCTAGGGATGGGTTGCGCCAACTCCTAAATAGTGTTCTCTTATCGATGGGAGCAAACGAAATGCGTCTGGTCGCCACCGATGGGCACCGCCTGGCGGTAGTAGATCCTTTAGAGGTCGGCGAAGACATGACTAGAGACTACTTAGTGCCGGTGCGTTGCTTAGAGGAAGTGTCCCGCCTTTTTTCCGGGGGGGAAGAAGTGCAAATTACGGCCTCGGAAAAACAGATTGCTTTTCAAATAGCTAACGCCTTGGTTATCTCTCGGCTGGTGGAGGGAAAATACCTCCCTTATGAAAGCGTTATTCCCACCCAGTTTTCCTGGCAAGCCACAGTGAATCGGACTGAATTTCTGTCGGCGCTGGAGCGGGCCCAGGTGTTCTCCTCCGAGAAAGTCAACGCTGTTAACCTCAAACTTACTTCCGCGGGGCTGGAAGTGTTTGCTCAAAGTGCAGATATTGGCCGCCTTGAGGATCTGGTAGCCGGTGAAATAAGCGGATCGGAATTAGAGATCTCTTTTAATGTGAACTATTTGATCGAGCCGCTGCGGGTGTTGGCGGCAGAAAAAGTGGTGCTGGAATTCAGCGGCGCCGAGAGTGCGGCTCTCCTTAGTCCTTATGGCTCCAAGAACTACCGCTACCTGGTGATGCCCATCACCACCAGGGCCACACCGTGAGGCGAGGAGCGTGCAACTGTTACGGCTGAATCTGGTTAATTTCCGCAGTTGGAAAGAGCTTTTGTTTGAGCCTGTTGCCGGGCTGAATATACTTTGTGGCGGCAATGCCCAAGGAAAAAGCAACTTACTGGAGGCCATCTTTTTTTTGGCTACGGCCAAATCTTTTCGCACTTACCGTGATCGGGAATTAGCTCATCGGGGCGGTCCGGCCTTGGCAGTGGGCGGTCAGGTGCAGTCTGCTAGCGGAGAATTCTCGCTGGCTGTGCAGTGGACGGAAAACGAGGGCAAAAGTTTCACTTTAAACCGCCAACAGCAAGGCCGCCTGGCCGATTTATTAGGGCACCTGACCGCGGTGGCTTTTGCTCCGGAAGACTTGAGCCTAATAAAGGGTGGGCCGCAGCAACGGCGGCAGGCGCTTAACTTCCTGCTGTTGCAGACTAACCGCTCCTATTATTTTTATCTGCGGGAATTTAACCGCATTTTAGCGCAACGAAATACCTATCTCAAAAGGTTAACACCCAGCCCAGGCAATGAAATCTTGCTGCAGGCTTGGGATGAACAATTAGCCCAGTTCGGAGCCGAACTCATGGTACGGCGGCAGGAAGCTTTGACAGCCATGGCCCCGTGGATTAAAGAGTATAATTTCCGTCTGGGCAACAACAAAGAACTGGCGGTTTCTTATCAGCCTAATATTGCTTTGGCCGCGGGTTTTGACCTGGCTGAGGCTGAAGAAAAATTTAAGGCCACCTTATTACTCCGCCGGAAAGAAGAATGGCGGCGCCGCTTAACCTTGAGCGGTCCCCAGCGAGATGAAGTGCAAATTCTGCTGGACCAACAAGAACTGAGGACTTTTGGCTCCCAGGGAGAGCAACGGCTGGCAGCTCTGGCCTGGAAATTAGCCGAAGCGGAATACATTAAGCGCCGAACCGGACAAGATCCCATCCTGCTTCTCGATGATGTCTATTCGGAACTGGATACCAAGCGGCGCCGCTTTCTAACCGCGGAGGCGGGCCGGGGCAATCAGGCTTTTATTACCACCACCGAACCAACAGAGAATCTACCCGGTGGTGCCGCTGCCGTTTGGCAGGTGGGTTCAGGCAGTATTAAACGTCTACTTTGAGAGAAAGGGGCCAGGTAAATGTTCCTTCATATCGGTGGTGACGTATCGGTTCCGGCTGAGGACATTATCTTAATCTTAGATTTAAAGAGCGCCGGCACAGGTGTGGCCACAAAAGAGTTTCTTGAAATCAGCCACGATGAAGGGTTAGTTGCGGAAGTGGGCGGAGCCGAACCTAAATCCCTAATCCTCACTGCGAAACGAGCTTACTTGTCGCCAATTTCTTCTCTCACCCTAATGGGCCGATCAAGGAACCTGCTCAGAATCTAAGTTGCACTTCTTCAGCGGCCAGACAGTGAAACCCGGCCGCTTTTATTGTAGCTTGTCTTTTCCTTATGATATAATTAAAGTTGTGGTTTAGTGACAAATAGAGGAAAATAACCAGGGAAAGGGGTGGAACATTGGCCCACAGTAACAACAATGGTGCGCGCTACGATGCCAGCCAAATCCAGGTACTGGAAGGATTAAAAGCCGTTCGGCTGCGCCCTTCCATGTATATTGGAAGTACCGGGGCGCGGGGCCTGCACCACTTAATCTATGAAGTGGTGGACAACAGTATCGACGAGGCCTTGGCTGGTTTTTGCTCTCATATCGAGGTGACGCTCCACCCCGGCCATCTGGTGGAAGTCATTGACGACGGCCGCGGTATTCCAGTGGAGATTCAAGCCCAGGTGGGCCGACCGGCGGTGGAAGTGGTGCTGACCATGCTCCATGCCGGGGGCAAGTTTGGGGGAGAAGGGTACAAAGTCTCCGGCGGTCTGCACGGGGTGGGAGTGGCCGTGGTGAATGCCTTGTCGGAGTGGCTGGAAGTGGAGGTGCGCCGCGACGGGCATGTTTATCAGCAGTCTTATCGCCGCGGCCAGACCACCGGCGAACTCAAAATAATAGGCGAGGCTAAGGAAACAGGAACCACCATCAGATTTATTCCTGACGGAGAGATATTCGAAGAGCGGGAATTTTCCTTTGACAGCCTGGCCCAACGCTTTCGCGAGTTAGCCTTCCTTTGTCAAGGGCTAAAAATAACCCTCAAGGATGAAAGTACCGGTCAGGAAGTCGAGTACCAGTTCGAAGGCGGTATTGTGGAGTTCGTCCGTCATTTGAATAAGAATAAAGACACCTTGTTCGATCCGCCGATTTACTTTAAACGCGAGCGTGATGATGCTGTATGCGAGGCAGCTCTACAATACAACAACGGTTATACCGAAAACATCCTTACTTATGCTAATAACATCCATACTCAAGAAGGGGGCAGCCACGAAACAGGGTTCAAGAGCGCCTTAACGCGGGCTATTAATGACTATGCCAAGAAGATCGGCACCCTCAAAGAAAACGACCCCACTTTCAGCGGGGACGACGTCCGGGAAGGTTTAGTGGCTGTGGTCAGCGTTAAGCTTACAGATCCCCAATTCGAGGGCCAGACCAAAACCAAACTGGGCAACACCGACATCCGCGGTTTTGTGGATAGTATGGCCAGTGAAGAACTGACCACCTTCTTCGACGAAAACCCGGCTGTGGCCAAGAGCGTGATCGACAAAGTGGTGGCTGCATCCAGGGCCCGGGAAGCGGCTCGGCGAGCCCGAGAACTTACCCGCCGCAAAAATGCCCTGGAAGTTTCGTCTTTGCCGGGGAAGTTGGCTGATTGTACTGAGCGCGATCCCATGCATTCGGAATTATTCCTGGTGGAAGGGGATTCAGCCGGCGGCTCGGCCAAACTGGGGCGGGATCGATCATTCCAGGCTATTTTGCCGCTCCGGGGTAAAATCTTAAATGTGGAAAAAGCGCGGCTGGACAAGATTCTGGCCAACGCTGAAATTCGCTCTATGATCACCGCTTTGGGCACCGGGATCGCCGAAGAGTTTGACCTGAGTAAAGCCCGCTATCACAAAGTTATTATCATGACCGATGCCGATATCGACGGGGCTCACATTAGAACCTTGATTTTAACCTTCTTTTACCGCTACATGCCTAAACTCATTGAAGCCGGCTATGTCTATATCGCTCAACCGCCGCTCTACTTGGTCCGAAAAGGGCAAACCCTAGAGTATGTTTACGACGACCATAAATTGGAACAGGTTCTGAAGCGGATTGGCCGAGGCAACGTTGCTATTCAGCGCTTCAAAGGCCTGGGGGAGATGAACGCTGATCAGCTGTGGGAGACCACCATGAACCCCGATACAAGGACCTTGCTGTTGGTTACAGTGGAAGACGTCCTGGAAGCTAATACCATGTTCACCACTTTAATGGGGGATAAGGTGGAGCCGCGGCGCGAGTTTATTCAAGAAAATGCCCGTCTGGTACGGAATCTGGATATTTAGAAAGGGCGGGGCAGATGACAGATACGTTGTTTAGCCGGGTGATACCGGTGCGAATTGAAGAAGAAATGAAGCAGTCTTACCTAAACTACGCCATGAGCGTAATTGTCGGCCGGGCACTTCCCGACGTGCGCGACGGGCTTAAGCCGGTGCACCGGCGCATCCTCTACGCTATGAGAGGGCTGGGGATGACGCCGGACAAGCCCCACAAGAAATCAGCCCGGTTAGTGGGCGAAGTGCTGGGTAAGTACCATCCCCACGGGGATGCTGCTATCTATGATGCCATGGTGCGACTGGCCCAGGACTTTTCCAGCCGTTATCCGTTAGTGGACGGACACGGAAACTTCGGCTCCATTGACGGCGATTCCCCGGCCGCTATGCGTTATACCGAGGCGCGCATGTCCCGCTTGGCCCTAGAGATGCTGCGCGATATCGATAAGAATACAGTGGACTTCACCCCTAACTTTAACGAGGAATTCGAAGAGCCCACGGTGCTACCCTCCCGGGTTCCCAATCTGCTCATTAACGGTTCCTCCGGGATTGCCGTGGGTATGGCCACTAATATTCCGCCCCATAACTTAGGGGAAGTAGTAGACGCTTTAGTCATGCTCATTGACAACCCGGACCGTTCCATCAGTGATCTGATGGAGGCCATAAAGGGTCCCGATTTTCCCACCGGCGGCCTGATTCTGGGTCGGCGGGGGATTAAAGCAGCTTACACCACTGGACGTGGGTCCATTAAAGTGCGCGCGGCGGCCAAGATCGAGGATATGAAAGGCGGACGGTACCAAATCATCATCACCCAACTGCCTTATCAGGTTAATAAGTCACGGCTGATTGAGAAAATAGCGGAGTTGGTCCGGGATCGGAAAATAGAAGGTATCAACGCCTTGCGCGATGAATCAGGGCGCGAGGGTATTCGCATTGTGATCGAATTGAGACGTGATGCCAACCCGCAGATTGTGCTCAACCGGCTGTACCACCAAAGCCAGTTGCAGACCACTTTCGGGGTCATTATGCTGGCCTTAGTGGACGGAAAACCGCGGATTTTAAACCTGAAAGAGGTGCTGGAGTGCTACCTCAAGCACCAGCGCGAAGTAATAGTGCGGCGCACCAAGTACGATCTGGAGAAGGCGGAAGATCGGGCTCATATTCTGGAAGGTTTGCGCATTGCCCTGGACCATATCGATGAAATCATTGCCTTAATCAGGGCCTCGCAAGGCACAGAAACCGAACTCAGGGACAGCCTGATGGAAAGGTTCGGTCTCAGTGAGAAACAAGCCCAGGCAATTTTAGACATGCGACTCAAACGGTTGTCCGGTCTGGAGAGAGATAAGATCGAAAGCGAGTACAAAGAACTGTTAATGACAATTGAGTACCTGCGCTCGCTGTTGGCCAGCCCGGCCATGGTAGATCAGGTTATCGAAAAAGAGCTAATTGAATTAAAAGAACGATTCTCCGACCAGCGCTGCACTCGCATCACCAGCGAAATCGGAGCTTTGGAACCGGAAGATCTGATTCCGGAAGAAAAGATTGTGGTCACGGTGACGGCGGAAGGCTACGTGAAACGTCAACCGGTAGCCACTTACCGCAGCCAGCGGCGCGGTGGACGCGGAATCCTGGGCACCGGCACCAAAGACGAAGACGGAGTGCAACATCTGCTCACCGTGAGCAACCACGACTGGATCTTGTTTTTCACCAACCAGGGGCGAGTACACCGGGTGAAAGGCTACAAGATACCGGAAGCCGGCCGCCAGGCTAAAGGCATACCGTTGGTGAACCTAATCGCCTTAGATGCCGGTGAACTGGTGACGGCGGTCCTGGGGGTGCGCGATTTTACCGAGGGCGGATTCTTAGTTATGGCTACCAGAGGCGGCACGGTGAAGAAAACGGCCCTGACCGAATATGACACGGCGCGCCGGGGCGGATTGCAGGCTATTACCCTGGACGAAGACGACGAGCTGATCTATGTCCGTCGCACCGACGGCCAGCGAGAGCTTCTGCTGGGGACGCGAGGCGGCATGGCGATTCGCTTCTCCGAGAAAGATGTCCGGGCCATGGGTCGATTGGCGCGTGGAGTTCGCGGCATTAGGCTGGATCCAGGCGATGAAGTGGTCAGCATGGACGTACCGCTGGCCGGCGCCGATTTGCTGGTGGTCTGTACCAACGGCTACGGCAAGCGGACACCCCTGCCTGAATTCCGTCCCCAGGGAAGGGGCGGCAAGGGTCTTATTGCCATTCGCACCTCCAAACGTAACGGGCCGGTGGTGGAGATGAGAGTGGTCCGGGAAGATGACGATCTTATGCTGATCACCGCCGGCGGCGTTATTATTCGCATCGCCGCCCGGGATATCCCTAAGCAAGGGCGGGCCGCCCAAGGCGTAACCTTGATGCGACCCGATGAAGATGATACGGTGGTGGCTCTGTCCAGGGTGATAGAATAAGAAAACTTCAGGCCATCCCTAAACTTATGTTTTGGGATGGCCTTTTTTGGCCCTTATCAGCAGTTGTCACCGTAGCGGTAGCGTTGGTGCAGCCGGTTGGCCCCGGCACCCGCTGGGTAATACTTTGGGCCGTTGAGATCGAAAGAACTGGTCACACTGCTCTTAATCACAATCTCGGCCGGCTCGGCATTATCCGGAGCGCCTTGCCAGCAGGCGGTGTCGAAAACATCGCTCTCTATCGTGACCTCAGTATAGATATGGAGCCTGATAATCATTTTAGGAACCTGCTTTCTAAAGTTTTGTTCCGCAGTTCCCACAGAACTTGGTCCCCGCTGGATTTTCCCCGCCGCAGCCGGGACATTTGCTGTTGGCTATCGTGGTCATGGAGGCCCCGCATTCGTT
>DURJ01000033.1 GCA_012837285.1 Bacillota bacterium | reverse complement strand
GGCGTTCCTCGGGCAGCACTAACTCTACTGCCGCCGAACGAACGCCCTGCATCTGGCTGATGGTGCGTGAAAGCTCTCCTCTTAAAGCACGTATGTATTGCATGCGGCGCTCAAAGTCCGTTACGCCGAGCTTAGATTGGTCGAAAATCTCAAAACCCACGGTACCTCCCTTGGGTAACCCATCCATGGCCAGTTGGTTACGCAGCTCGTACACCTGGCCTCGCGGCACCAAAATTCTTCTCCCGTCGTCCCCGAGTCGGTAGGCAACCTTCATTTCCTGCAACCGCTGCGTGATCTGTCCGGCGTCGGCAGGCGTTAAGTCTGCAAACAGTGTTTCGTAACTAGGTCGTGTAAACAACACCACCGCCGCTACTAGGGAGACCCCGAGCAGTACGCCGATGACTAAGCGTAGCCTTAACCCGCGGTCGGCACCTTTCCACAAGCCTTTTAGTTTAGTGCCCAGCTCCCGAATCCGCAACTCCATGCCTGCCACCTCACTGCCTTAAACCTGCATACGCATGATTTCCTGATAAGCCTCAACCACCTTGTTGCGGACAGTCAGCGTCAATTCCAAGGCTAGTTCTGCTTTTTGTGCCGCCAGCATCACTTGATGCAATTCAATCTCTTCACCGGTGATGAGTAGGCGCGTTTTTTCCTGGGCATCCAACTGCAATCCATTGACTTCTTCCAACGCAGTGGCTAAAACCTCACGAAAACTCCCTGATCTATCCTCGCTTGTCCTTCTTAAGTCGAGACTTCGGGTCCGAAGTGCTAAGGCTCCTACTTTTTCCAACGACACCTACCTCCTTCCAAGTTCGAGGGCTTTTACAACCATGCTTTTGGTGGCATTGAAAGCAGCAGCATTGGCTTCATAAGAGCGGCTGGCTGAGATCATGTCTACCATTTCCGTAACTACATTCACATTGGGATAAAGTACGTATCCTTCTTCATCGGCATCGGGATGCCCAGGTTGATAAGCGCGTCTAGGTGGAGAGGAATCTTCTTCGATCCTCAATACGCGTACGCCACCACCAACTGCTTGACCGCTTAACGCACGACCCAGATAAAAACCAAAGGTTTCTTCGTCTCTGGCCCCGAAGATCGCCAACTGGCGTCGGTAAGGACCCCCGGATGCAGTCTGAGTAGTCTCAACGTTAGCCAAGTTATTGGAGATAATATCCAACCTCAGCCTCTGAGCAGTAAGACCTGAAGCAGAAATATTAAAACTGCTGAACATTATTACCGTCTCCCTTCGCTAATCACCAGACGCAGGCTGCGTAGATACCCCCCCGCCCGATCGATCAAGGAATCATAATACATTGCATTCTTAGCTAGCTCGGCAGTTTCCACTTCGGCATCCACATTGTTCCCATCGTTTCGCAGTGAAGTCCCTCTTTCCACCGTCACAGAAAGGCTTCCAGTAGGCGGTGGCGGTAAGTGCCTTGGGTTCGTCCGTCTGAGCGTTAGTTTTGAGCCTTCACTTTTTACCGCCTGGGCTAAGGCCTCAGGAAAGGCCACATCTTGACGTTTATACCCGGGTGTGTCGATATTTGCAATATTATTAGCAATAGCCTGATGCCTTTTCACGGCCCAATCAAGACCCATACCGAGTTCCGATAGTATCCGTTCCGACATCATACTGCGCACTGTCCCCCCTCCATATGCACTACCGGTTCAAACCCATTCCGAAACAATTTATGCCAACAAGAATCGATTTTCGCCTTTCTTGTTCCTGTTTCAACATATTTACTCAAATTCCTCCTTTCCAGTATTATTTTACCAGTGCCTAGGTACTAAGTCCGGGTGGCGAACGCCATAAGTCCCTGTTCCCTTATCTGAATTGGTGGTCATTTCTTCCAAGTGTTACCTGGGAACCTGGTAAAGGATTATTTTGGCTGAACAGTAATACGTTTTCACCCTGGGCAGAACTCAATTACTTTCGCTTGTTAACACTGGCCTAAACACTAGAACCGGTCAAGGAGATACATCCCTGACCGGTTCGCTGACGGGCTCTCTGTGCAGCTGATACCCACGCCTTAACCAACCCGATTTCGTCACTTGATCTTCTTGAGCTCGTCCAGTAGGCGGTCGTTAAGAACCTTGATGTAGGTTCCTTTCATACCCAGTGATCTAGACTCGATAACTCCGGCACTTTCGAACTTACGTAGTGCATTTACAATCACTGAGCGCGTAATACCCACCCGATCGGCAACTTTGCTGGCCACCAGCAATCCCTCGGTACCGTCCAGTTCTTCAAAAATGTGGACTACCGCTTCCAGCTCTGAATATGAGAGCGTACCTAAGGCGATCTGTACCGCCGCCTTCTTGCGGGCTTCCTCTTCGATTTCTTCACTCTTGGCTCTTAGGATCTCCATGCCGACCACAGTAGCCCCATACTCGGCCAAGATCAAATCCTCTTCAATAAATGACTGGTCGAACTTGGCCACTATCAGGGAACCCAGCCGTTCACCGGCTCCGTTAATGGGAACAAAGCAAAGCTCCTGTCGGGGAAACAAACAACCCATTTCACTGTCAAAGACGCATTTTCCCTCGTCCGGCTCGAAAATAGTCGTATCCAAAACCCGAAGCAGACGATCATTGAAGGCACCGGGGAAGCGGCGATCCTTAAGTACATCCGCTTCCATTACAGCACAACTGTAACCTTCTTTTAGGGCATGGCCCAAGATATTGCCCCGTCTACTTACCACATAGACATTGGCTCGGCTGAGCTCACTGAGCACTCGGCAAATTTCGTCAAAATCCACCGGATGTCCGGCTGACCTTTGTAGCAGCCGATTGAGACTACGGGTCTTTTCCAACAATGTCATTCTTAACTCCTCCCCAATATTCACTACAAGATGTACTGGCTAAGGTCACGATTTCTCACAATGTCCTCTAATTGATGTTTAACATAGTCAGCATCTATCATCACCTTTTGGGGTCCGTTTTCACCGGCCGTAAACGAAATATCCTCCAGCACCTTTTCCAGGATCGTATGCAGTCGTCGGGCACCGATGTTTTCCATCTCTTGATTCACGTAAGTCGCTGTTTTAGCAACTTCGTCTATAGCATCGTCTGTAAATTCGACTTTTATACTTTCGGTTTCCAAAAGGGCTGTATATTGTTTGATTATAGCATTTTGCGGCTGCGTTAGAATCTTCCTAAAGTCCTCCTCGGTTAGAGACTTTAGCTCTACGCGAATAGGAAACCGGCCCTGTAACTCTGGGATCAGATCGGATGGTTTGGCAACATGGAAAGCCCCAGCGGCAATAAACAGCATGTGATCTGTTGTTACCGGGCCGTATTTAGTCATTACAGTGGAACCTTCCACAATGGGCAAGATATCCCGTTGCACTCCCTCCCGGGAAACGTCAGGACCAGAACTGCTCTCGCGTCCGGCAATTTTATCGATTTCATCAATAAACACTATGCCTAGCTGCTCTGCCCTTTCGATGCCTTCAGTCACCACCTCATCCATGTCTATGAGTTTTTGGGCTTCTTCTTGAGCTAGCAAGCGACGCCCAGCAGCCACTGTGACCCGCCTTTTTTTTATTCGCTTGGGCAGCATGCTACCTAGCACTTCTTGAAGGTTTATTCCCATCTCTTCCACACCGGCTCCGGAGAACACTTCCAACATCGGAGCACTGTTATCTTCTACTTTGATTTCCACCAGTTCATCTTCCATTTCTCGGCTGCTAAGCCGCTGCCGCAGCTGTTCACGACGCAGCTTCAATTCCGTAAATGCGTCGCTGTCAGTATCTTCCATTTCCTGCCCACCATTCTCCCTCAGACCAAACAACAATCCAAAGGGGTTAGGAGCAGCGCCGCGTTTTTTTGGTAACGGGGCCAACAAATCCAACAGTCTTACCTCGGCCAATTCTTGAGCCTTGTCCTCTACGGCAGCCATCCGCTCGGTTTTAGCCATTCGGATCGCTGTCTCTACCAGTTCACGAATCATGGCATCTACATCTCGACCTACGTAGCCCACTTCGGTAAACTTGGTAGCTTCTACCTTTACCATTGGTGCATTTACTAATTTGGCCAAACGCCGGGCGATCTCTGTCTTACCCACACCTGTGGGACCAATCATAAGGATATTCTTGGGCATAATCTCTTCGCGAACTTCAGGATCCAGACGTGACCGACGGTAACGGTTACGCAGCGCTACCGCTACTGCCCGCTTGGCTTCTTCTTGGGCAATGATGTATTTGTCCAGCTCAGCCACTATTTGGCGGGGACGCAGTTCTTGTAGCATAACACTACAACTCCTCTACGGTAATCCGGTCGTTGGTGTAAACGCAGATCTCGCCCGCGATGGCCAAGGCTTCAGCGGCTATCTCCCCGGCCGCTAAAGCGGTATGTCGGCTTAACGCCTTGGCTGCGGCCAAAGCATAAGGTCCACCGGAACCGATGGCGGCCACATTATCATCCGGTTCAATCACTTCGCCGCTACCGGAAACCATCAATATCAACTGGCTATCTGCCACCAGCAGCAAGGCTTCCAACTTCTGCAACATTCGATCCGTACGCCATTCCTTAGCCAATTCAACGGCCGCTCGCTGAAGGTTACCTTGGTACTGTTCTAACTTAGCTTCGAATTTCTCAAATAAAGTAAAGGCGTCAGCTACTGAGCCGGCAAATCCGGCCAGAACAGAACCATTGTGCAGTCGTCGTACCTTCTTCGCGCCGTGCTTGACAATTGTCTTGTCACCCAAGGTGACCTGGCCGTCACCAGCCATGGCCACCTTACCGGCGCGGCGCACTGCCACAACTGTAGTGCCCTGAAACATAAGCTCCCTCCTCCCTCGCTCTAGGCGCGCGGGTGAGCTGCTTTGTACTCTTGATACAAACGCCGCCTGGTCACGTGGGTATAGACCTGGGTCGTAGATAGATTGGCATGACCCAGTAGTTCTTGCACACTGCGCAAATCGGCACCGTGTTCCAGCAGGTGAGTGGCAAAGGTGTGGCGTAACGTGTGGGGACTTACGTGCAAATGTAACGCTGCCGCTTCAGTGTGTTTGTTGATTAGCCGACGCACACTGCGATCAGTCAGCCGGGTACCAAACCGGTTTAAGAACAAAGCCCGCTCAGCGGTGTTACCCTGAGTCAACCGAGGCCGCCCCGATTGCAGATACCGCTTCACAGTTGCCATCGCCGGATGGCCCAGTAAAACCACCCGTTCCCGCCGGCCTTTGCCAACCACCCGGGCACAACCGGCGGTTAAATTAACGTCTTCTACATTCAGACCAACCAATTCGCTGACCCGACAGCCGGTGGAATACAAGAACTCCAAGATGCAAGCGTCCCGGCAACCCTGGGGTGTTTTTGAATCCGGCGCCTGCAGCAATGCCTCCACTTGCGCTTCAGACAAGAATTTAGGTAGGGTGCGCTGTAATTTGGGACTGTGTAACTGTTCGGCTGGGTTATCGCCGCCAACTAGTTGGGTCTGATAGCGAAAGAACGATCGCAGTGCAGCTACACGACGGGCTACTGTACGCCTAGCATAACCACGTTCCGCCAGGTAACCTAAATAGCCCCGGAGAAATCCCCGGGGTGGAAACGCTGGATCTACAGCTTGTTCCTGGCAAAAAGCGGTGTAATGAGCTAGGTCGCCCTTGTAGCTGTTTACCGTATGGCTGGAATAGCCGCGACTATCAGTTAGGTAACCGAGAAATGAATCAACCTTCTCTTGCCAGGTCACGGTAAGCCACCTCGTGAATATTAATACATGGATCATGTTAACACAAAAAGAATCTTTTGGCAACCCTATAATTCTAAATCTTGCCAATTGTTTTTGAGCGCATCCAAGGCTCGTTGGGCCAATTTCATATTGCGTTCCCGCCGATTCCTAATGCGATTCTCCAGCAGCGGAAACAGGCCAAAATTAATATTCATCGGTTGAAAATGCTCTGGGTTAGCCACGGTGATATAGTTAGCCAGGGCACCGCAGGCTGTCTGTGGTGGCATGATCAAAGGATCAATACCTTGAGCCAAGCGAGCTGCATTGATACCGGCCATTAGACCTGACGCCGCTGACTCTACATACCCCTCAACCCCACTGAGCTGACCGGCGATCAAGATGTGTGGATGTTCCTTCAGTTGCCAGGTGGAATTCAGCACTCGCGGTGAATTAATAAAAGTGTTGCGGTGCATTACTCCGTAACGAACAAACTCGGCCGCTGTTAATGCCGGAATGAGGCCAAACACTCGGGCTTGCTCATTCCATTTCAGGCGCGTTTGGAAGCCCACCATGTTGTATAAAGTGCCTTCTCGGTTGTCTTGACGCAACTGAACTACAGCATAAGGCTGCTGTCCTGTTTTCGGATCGACTAACCCCACAGGTTTAAGAGGGCCATAGCGCATAGTCTCAAAACCACGTCGGGCCAACTCTTCGATCGGCATACAACCCTCGAACAAACGCAATTCCTCAAAGTCCTTCAGGGGATACTGTTCTGCCTTAACTATTTCGTTCCACAGCCTAAGGTATTCTTCTTTTGTAAGAGGACAGTTAAGATACGAGAATTCCTCTCCTTTGCCGTAACGGGAACCCCAAAAAGTGTGTTCTCTTCTAATTGAATCTAAAACAACAATCGGAGCTACGGCGTCGTAAAAATATAGTTGGTCCGTACCAGTGAGTTCAGCTATACTCTCTGCCAGTTGAGGGGATGTGAGAGGTCCCGTCGCCAAAACACAAACCCCTCCAGTCAACGGCACCGTCGATACCTCTTTCCGCTCAATCGTAATCTGGGGATGGGAGCTAAGCTTGGCCGTCACAGTACGAGCGAAGGCTTCCCGGTCTACAGCCAAGGCTCCTCCCGCCGGCACGCGCTCCTGGTCGGCTACCTGCATAATCAAGGAATCCAGCCGCCGCATCTCTTCTTTTAACAGTCCCACCGCATTCTCCAGTGCATCGGATCGCAGTGAGTTGCTGCACACCAATTCAGCGAAAAGACCAGTACGGTGAGCCGGTGTTTGCTTGAGCGGTCTCATTTCCACCAGGCGCACTTTGAGTCCTTGACTGGCAATTTGCCAAGCTGCTTCACTGCCGGCTAAGCCGGCGCCGACAACTAATACCTCTTTGTTCATAGCACTACTTATCTTCCTCTTTAGCCGGACTTTCATCCTCAGCGGCTGACAACGCTTCTCGGTAATGGCAATCTTTGTTACTACAGGCTAAATAAGGCTTCTTCGTCCGAGGTTCTTTGCGTACCAAAAGCGAATTGCACTGGGGGCAACGTTTGGCAGTGGGAGGATCCCAAGTGACAAAATGACAGTTGGGATACTGGTCACAACCATAAAAACGCCGGCCTCGACGCGAAGTCCTTACTATCAGTTCACCGCCGCAGACAGGACACTTCACCCCTGTTCCCTCTCGGATTGCTTTCGTGTTCTTACATTCGGGAAACCTGGGACAAGCCAAAAATTTACCGAAGCGCCCGGTTTTAACTACCATATGCTCCCCGCATTGTTCACAGACCTCGTCACTTACTTCTTCTTTAAGCTCGACTGGACCCATCTTTTCTTTGGCTTTCTCCACCTGTGCTGAAAACGGTTCGAAGAATTCCCGGACAACATCGGTCCAGACTGCTTCGCCCTCTTCAATTAAGTCCAGTTGGTCTTCCATTTCGGCAGTAAACTGAGCATCTACCACCTCGGGAAAGTACTGCTCCAGCAGGTCCGTAACAATAAAGCCCAGTTCTGTCGGCTTCAATCGTCTTCGCTCTCGCTGCACATAACCGCGCCTAGTGATGGTCTCAATGGTGGGAGCATAAGTACTGGGCCGTCCAATACCTCTCTCCTCCAAGGTTTTTACCAAAGAGGCCTCTGTATAGGCCGGTGGTGGCTGGGTAAAATGCTGCTGCGGCAATACACGTACAAGTGTGAGCTTGTCTCCCGCTTCCAGCTGAGGCAGCTCCAATTTTCTTTCGTCTTCATCGTCTTCGGCTGTTTCTTCATAGAGCACACTGTAGCCGGCAAACTTAACTTTCGACCCGTTGGCTCTGAGACCCAGTTCTCCGGCAGTAATATTAACCGTAATACTGTCATACACCAAAGGCGCCATTTGGCTGGCCAAGAAGCGCTCCCAAATTAACGTGTACAGGCGCAGCTGGTCTTTAGTCAAAAAGGGCACCAGATCTTCCGGCCGACGGCTAACCCGAGTGGGTCTTATCCCCTCGTGGGCGTCCTGAACCTTGCCCCGGGCTTTCTGAGTCACCCCTGGCCCAATAAACTCGCGTCCGTAGACTTGGGCAATATGCCCCATTGCTTCTTGTCGGGCCTGGGGCGAGACCCGGGTGGAATCAGTACGCATATACGTGATCAGACCTACGCGACCTTCCTGGCCCACTCCCAGACCTTCGTATAATGCTTGGGCCACAGCCATTGTTTTCTTTACGGTAAAGCCCAGTTTACGTCCTGCTTCTTGCTGCAAGGTACTGGTAATATAAGGGGGTCGGGGAGAACGGCGTCGCTCTTTGACCACCACGCCTGCCACCTGGGGTGTTTCCTTCCTTAAGGCGGCGGCAATTGCCGCCGCTTCTGCTTCCGTTTTTGGCTCAACCTTTTCCTCGCCGTGTGAAACAAGCTGGGCGCTAAACTTTTCTTGCTCCGGTGTCAACAGTTCTGCTCTGACGGTCCAATACTCCTGGGGTCTAAATTCGTCGATCTCCCGCTGTCGGTCACAAATAAGCTTCACCGCCGCCGATTGTACTCGGCCTGCCGACAACCCCCCGCGGACTTTTTCCCACAGCAATGGGCTTAGGTTGTACCCTACTAGCCGATCCAGGACCCGGCGGGCCTGCTGGGCGTCTACCCTCTGCGGATCGATAGCCCGCGGCGTCTTAATGGACTCGCGTACTGCCTCCTTAGTAATCTCGTTAAACTGAACGCGGCATTGGGTCGTAGGCTCAATTCCCAAGCTATGGGCCAAATGCCAGGCAATAGCCTCTCCCTCTCGATCCGGATCTGAGGCTAGCAGCACTTTATCCGCCTTCTTAGCCGAGGCTCGTAGTTTCTTCAAAATCTCTCCTTTACCCCTGATAGTAATGTACTTGGGTCTAAAGTCGTTATCTACATCTACCCCTAGCTGGCTGCGAGGTAAGTCTCTTACATGGCCCATAGATGCATCTACAGCAAAGTTCTTACCTAAGAACTTCTCTATGGTCTTTGCTTTGGCCGGTGACTCTACAATTAATAGATATTTACTCACAGTTCCTTAACACCCCCACGTCTGATCACTAGTGCCAATCTCTATCAAGTCCAGGGTAGACGAAAAAACATCTTTCCAGGAAGCTGCCTTACTAAGCCCTTAAGCTCCAGCATCATTAGTATGGCAGTAACTTCCTGGGCTGTCAACCTGCTCCGACGTACTAACTCATCGATATGGATGCTGCCCGTACCCTCGGCAAAACAGGAGTAAACATTCTTCTCTGCAGCCGTAAGCTCTGGCACAGCAGAACCTTCAGCCGCAGCGGGCTTTGGGGTCACTCCTAATTCTTCTATTATGTCCACTGCCGTTCGGGCTAAACGGGCTCCCTGAAAGATCAGATTATTAGTGCCTTTACTCAAAGAGCTGGTGATGGGACCTGGTACAGCAAAGACTTCGCGTCCTTGTTCCAACGCAAAATCAGCCGTAATCAACGAGCCGCTGGTGACTGCCGCCTCTACCACTACTACCGCCCGAGAGAGTCCGCTGATAATACGGTTGCGACGCGGAAAGTTCCGTGCCTCCGGCGCCGTATCTAAAGGAAATTCTGTAAGTACAGCCCCCTGTGCCGCTACTTGATCATACAGGCGCGAGTTTTCCGGTGGGTAAACCACATTGAGACCGCAGCCTAATACCGCCAAGGTACGCCCTTTGCCTGCTAAGGCACCCCGGTGCGCCGCCGAATCCACCCCGCGCGCTAACCCACTTACCACCGTAATACCTGATCGAACCAGATCGCGGGCAAACTTATGGGCCACTTCACGGCCGTAGGGCGTAGCCCGACGAGCTCCCACAATGCCAACTGACAAACTGTCGGTGGCTAACAGATCCCCACGATAGTAGAGAACCGGCGGCGGATCAAAGATCGTCTTCAGATTAGTCGGGTAGCTATCATCGAGCAAGGTAACTACCTTTATCCCCGCCTGTTCCCAAGTAGAGCGTGTCATCGCCGGATCGAACTCCCGTCTCAATTTGAGCAACGCCTCTAGTCGGCGTGGCCCCAAAGAAGCGCCCTCCCACCTAACATCTGTCCTTGATGCCAGCCAAAACTCCTTCATACTGCCAAATGCCTCTAGTAATTGATAAAATGAGCGTGGTCCAATTCCCGGGGTCTGGGCCACAGCCAACCACAGCTCTCGCTCCGACAATGATGACATTGTTTCTCCTCCCCGACATAAGGCTAATATATTATGTTAGTGGCAATAGGCTGTAAATCCTCCTTTAGTATCGAGTAAAAGACCTCAAATAGTCCGCTCACCTATTGGAACCGGCCAGATCTGTTACCTTTAAGTTCTGACGCATCTGGGCAATGCTTGGGCCCGGCTCCAAAGCCCGAGCAAACAAGTCTCCATGCCTTAATAGCCGTTCTTCAATACTCATGATGTTACCGCTCCTATTTGTAGTTGCTAACTCGTTCCAGGTGACAGGGGTAGAAACCGGTGCTCCGGGCAAAGGACGTACACTGTAAGGTGCACAAATAGTCTGTCCTTTGATATTTTGCAGCCAGTCAATATATACTTTTCCTTGGCGCTGTTTTACTCTGCGTTCTACGGTAGCTAAGTCCGATCTGTGCTCTGCCACTGCCTGAGCCACCAAGCCACAAAACTCTCTTACTTCTTCGTAAGTATCCGTGCCCGCCAGCGGTACGTGGACGTGTAACCCGGTGGCCCCAGAAGTCTTTACTACCGGCTTGGCTCCGAGACGTAGCAACAGTTGCTGCAATGTAAACGCCACTTCTTTGGCTTCCGGCAAACCGCTGGGAAAATCAGGATCCAAATCAAATACGGCGAAATCGGGATAATCCAGATTATTTGTCCGGGACAACCAGGGATGTAGTTCAATCGCCCCTAGATTAACCAGCCATACCAGAGTAGGCAGATCATTGCAAATCACATAATGAATTACCCGTTTCTTACCTTCGCTCGGTACAGGAAATACAGTAATCCAGTCAGGGGCCCCAGCCGGTAAGTTTTTTTGATAGAAAAATTGTCCCCCAATACCTTCAGGATAGCGGGTTATTACTAAGGGTCGATCTTTTAAGTAAGGAGCCAAATAAGAAAACACTTTGGTATAATAAGCTACCAATTGTCCCTTGGTGTAGCCGTCATCAGGCCAATACAGTTTGTTCAAGTTGCTCAAAGACAAACGGCGGCCTTCTACAATTATTTCTGTTCTGTTCTGTCCCATGTTTCCTACCTTTCCAATCGGCAATCTGCCGCTTCCACCTGAGGAAAGCCCACAATGCTCGGGGCTCTCAAGTGCAGCTCTTCTGTCCACTCACTAAACTCGACGGCTACCGGTAGCACCGGATATGTCCACTGAGCCGCCGGCACCTGCTGACCCGGAGCAAAAGGACACGTTGGCGCCACCAATCGAGGCAAAGTCTTTTCTAGCAGCGTTGACTCTTCAGTAGTAAGGCCAGTGCCGACGCGTCCCAAATAAAGAAGCTGTTCTTCTAGCCAGGCACCGACCAAAAGTGAACGCAATTTTGGGCCCGCTGAAAGATAACCTCCCACCACGCACAACTGTTGTCGCCGCACTTTTATTTTTTGCCAGGCCTTTGTTTTTGTACCCGGTACATACGAGCTGTTCTTCTTCTTGGCCACTATACCTTCCAGCGCCGCCTTTTTTACCGCGGCAAACAGAGTTCTGCCGGAAGGAAAGTTGTCTACTATGTGTACTAAGGAATCAGCAGTAAGCACTTCCCGCAGACGCTGCTGGCGTTCCACTAGAGGTTGGTCAAGAAGAGACTGGCCACCGACAAATAACAGATCGAACACCATATAGCAAATGGGCACTTCCTGGGCTAACAATGCTGCCCGTCGCTTTGTTGTAACCTGTTCCCGCCGTAAAACAGCTGGAAAACTGGGCCCTTTAGGTCCGAGTACGATTACTTCCCCGTCTAACAATATTCCGTCGGCTCGAAGCATCTGGGGCAAAGTCAGCAGTTCGGGGTAAGCATCGGATCGATCCCGCAAGCGGCGGTTTTGCAGGCGAACTATACCAGCTTCCACAAAACTGAGCAAACGGATACCGTCCCACTTTACTTGGAATATATGATTAGGGCTATCAAACGGCTCGCCCTTAAGCACAGGCTGCATAGGAGTCAAGGAGCGAGGTAACATTATCCGGCCTTCTCTTTCCGGGACTTCTGTTTGGTTTTCTTCTGTTCTTGTTGGACTTCGTCTAAACTGGCCCGCAAGGCCTCCATCAAATCTACCACCTTGGTACGTACTCCCGGTGTCACTGCTGTCACTTCTGCCCCCGCCACTTTAGCAGAAATAAGGTCTGCCAGCGCAGCTTGGTAGTCGCTGGTGTAACGTTCAGGGGCGAATGAAGTAGTGAGTTCCTCTATTAGTCTATCTGCCAGCTCCTGTTCCTTGTCGCTAACCTGCACCGTCTCGGTGTCAATATTTAGTCCCTGGGTCGACCGCACTTCACTGGCATAAAACATGGTGCTAAGTGCTAACGTGTTGTTCCGAACCCAAACCACAGCCAAGGACTCACGAGAACGCAAAGTTAATTTGGCCACAGCCCAGCGCTGCAGTTGTTCCATAGCTCTAAGCAGCAATTGATAGGGCTTGGCCCCACCTTCGGCCGGCTCCAGATAGTACATACGGTCCAAGTAGGCCATATCTACCTCTGCCGCCGGTACAAAGTCCTGAATCTCTATGGTCTTGGCTGTGGTAAGAGGCATACGCTCAAAATCCTCTTCGTTTAAGACCACAAATTGCCCTTTTTCATATTCATATCCCCAAACAATCTCGTCCGGTGTAATCTCTCGTTCACAAGTAGGGCACCGCTTTTCATACTGGATCGGGGTCAAGCATTCCTTGTGTAAGTACCTAAACTTGATATCTTGCTTTTGCGTAGCAACATAAAGACGGACCGGAATATTTACCAAGCCAAAGCCAAGTGATCCCTTCCAGAACGACCGCATAGTTATTATCCACCTATCCTCTTTTGCACTAGCTTGCCATGCTAAGAAACGTTTCATTCGGTAATGTAAAAAGCCGGGCCCGAGGCCCGGCAAGTGCTACCTTTTCTATTGGCTGGCCCAAAAGCCGTGCAAGTTACAATAGGCCCTGGCGCTGGCTGTTTCGGCCTTAGACTTAAACTCTACTTCAGGGATTTCGCCAGGATTCAAAAAGCGACGACAGTTTCCTTCAACTGTTACCAAATCAATCCATTCGATATAGTGTTCCGGAATCATGGGATGAGCTGCGCTGCCCACCTTAACCCTGAATCCACCGGGCACTGTCTCCACTACCGGTACATGCTTTTCGTAGCTAGCGTCCACTGTGTTCGCAACTTGCAGTTTCATCGGCTGCCCACAACACACCAACTCACCCGGGCCAGCATGCAGTACCTCCACTATGTTCCCACAAACCAAACAGCGGTACACTTCACTCCTGCCGGTCAAGCTATCGCCTCCTTTTGGCATAATGATAATCACTACGGTTATATTAATTGATTTAAGCTCAAAAAGCAAGGTTTTTACCTATATGCGACATTAGCTGTTAGAAGTGCGTTCTCCTTGGCCGCTACAGCGAATGCAGTTGCGCCCGAAACTCTTGGCTTCGTACGTCATCCGGTCCGCACGCAAAATAATAGTGTCAACGGTGTCTGATGGAACATACTCGGTGATGCCAAAACTAGCTGTTACCTGACCTACCTCCGGTATTACCAAGCTGCCTATGTTAGTCCGAAGCTCCTCCGCTAAACAGGCCGCCTTGTTTTCCTGCGTTTCCGGTAACAGGATTGTGAATTCTTCCCCTCCCCAACGAGCCAAGATATCTGTCGTGCGGATTCTGCTCCTGATAGCGCTGGCGATAGTCTTTAATACCGAGTCGCCAACTGCGTGTCCAAAGCGATCATTTACACTCTTAAAATGATCTAGATCCAGCATCACAAGGGAAAACGTCCTCCCAATTCGACGCGTGCGCCCTATTTCTTCATTCAACTTATTGCTAAAATAACGCCGATTGTACACTTCGGTGAGAGGATCGGTAATCGACAACCGGTACAACTGATCTTCCATTTTCTTGCGTTCGCTGATATCACGGAGAATGCCGACTGCATGCCAATCATCTTTTATTCTTACGGCTGATAAGGAAACTTCCACATATATTTCTTGTCCGTCTTTACGCCTGCATTTCAACTCAGTGTTTTTCCCCATCAGACTCCCTTGTCCAGTCGCTTGAAATTGGCGAAAAGCCTGTTCGTGCTTCTGGCGTAGTTCTCTGTTGAGCAGGAACAACTGGTGCAGATCTTGTCCCAAAATCTCTGCCGGGGCATACCCTAATAGCTGTTCAGTAGCAGGGTTCCAAAAAACTACCCTCCCTCGTTTGTCAATCATAATAATGGCATCGTGAACCGAATCTGTAATCGCACTCAAAACTCCCTCGCGCTCGCGCAGCTCTTGTTCCATTGCTCGGCGCTCTGTCAGATTAATAATTAGAGCCAGATATGCTTCTTCTCCTTGGGCCTTCAAAAGCTGTAGATGTACTTCCGCCGGATAAAGGGACCCGTCTTTGCGACGTTGGACAGTATGAAACATGGCTCCTTCCTGTTCCCCACCAACTAAAGGGGCCAAAAGCCCCTTAAAGCTCCTACGTTCCATTTCAGGCTTAATGTCTAGAGGTGTCATTTTGTGCAGTTCTTCCATGGTATAACCCAGGTTATCCCTGGCAATACGGTTAACAGCAATGAATTTTAAAGTGTCCCGGTGAAATACATAAATTTCGTTCAGCGATTCCTCCACAATACAACGATACAGCTCTAGTCCCTGCTCCGCCCGCCAACGAGTTAGAGCCATGTCCACCGCCGACAGCAGTACATACGGGTTTGTACTTTTTGTTACATAACCGTAGGCTGTAACAGACTTGATTTGTTCTGTGATTCTTTTGCAGGCATTAGCCGTTAAGAATATAATCGGGATGTTACATCTGATATGTATTTTGAGGGCGGCGTCTATCCCGCTCATTCCATTTCCAAGTTCTATGTCCATTAGTACAAGATCGGGGCGTTGCCCACTGCAGACTTGTTCTACCGCTTCTTCGCCTGTACGAACTACTTCCGTTCTATACCCATACATATTCAAAGTGTCAGCCGTTATCCTAGCGTTTAAGATGCTATCTTCCACAATCAGAATCTTGTTGGATACCAATTCATTCAACACCTAATCCTCCTAAGGTAATCGTTTAACAGACTTTTCCCTACCAGCCAAATCTCTTGACTTCTTTATTGCCTGTTAGGCCCCTTCCTCCTCGCCTCCGGCATTCGTCATTTTCCCGACATATCCTTCTTATTGCATTATAGTAGAAGCTGTCCATTATGTCACCCTGGGAACAGAAATTGTTTTTGCTAATAGGAGTGCAACAAACCCTGGGCAGGAAAAACAAATTTCAAGGAGAATAAGGGGCTAAAGGAGGTTTTGACTTTTGCTGGCTCAAGTAAATGCCGCTGCCCTCTACGGTATCAGTGGAACACCTATTAAGGTAGAAGTGGATGTAACCCACGGACTGCCACAGTTTAATCTGGTCGGATTGCCTGATACAGCTGTGCGGGAAGCACGGGAACGAGTCCGGGCTGCAATAAAAAATAGCGGGTTCGAGTTTCCTAACCAACGCATTACCGTTAACCTAGCCCCAGCGGATTTGCCTAAAGAGGGGCCAGCTTTTGATTTAGCTCTGGCTATAGGTATTTTAGCTGCATCGGAAGCAGCGCCGCTGGGTAATTGGGCTCAGGCCGTGTTCCTAGGCGAGCTTTCCTTGGACGGTTCGCTCAGACCGATTCCCGGTATTTTGCCGCTGATCTCATGCTTACACCACGAGGGCTTCGGTCCCTTTTTTGTGCCCACGGACAATGCAGCTGAAGCCGGTTGGATACCGGAAACCGAAGTTTACGCTCTGGACAATCTGGTCCAAGTGGCGGAAGTATTGCAGGGTATACGTGAAGCTATCCCGGTACCAGAGAAAATTTTTACGCCTGACACCCAGTTAGCTTATCCCGATTTTTCCCAGGTCCGAGGACAGGAACATGCTAAACGAGCACTGGAGATCGCCGCCGCCGGTAGCCACAATGTCTACCTGGTAGGGCCCCCCGGCTCAGGTAAGACTATGCTAGCCCGGTGTATGCCAGGGATTCTTCCATCTTTAGCCTTCGACGAAGCCTTAGAACTGAGCCAAATCTATAGTGCCGCCGGGCTGCTAAATAACAATCGCCCTTGGATAACAGAAAGACCTTTTCGCGCCCCCCACCATAGTATCTCAGTGGCCGGCTTGGTTGGTGGGGGACGCCTGCCCCGACCGGGGGAGCTGACTTTAGCCCACTTAGGAGTGCTTTTTCTGGATGAGTTTCCCGAATTCCCACGCTCTATCCTAGAGTCCTTACGACAGCCCCTGGAAGACGGCTGGCTTACCATTGCCCGAGCCCAAGCCAGTTTTACGTTCCCAACCCGTCCACTTCTGATAGCAGCGAGCAATCCTTGTCCTTGCGGATTCTTTGGGGATAGCACTCGCCAATGCTCGTGCACTCCTTACGCCATCGCTCGCTATCGCTCACGCGTTTCGGGACCACTTCTCGATCGGCTGGATCTTCACGTGGAGGTGCCACGGGTGCCATATCGAGACCTGGCAGCGGCAAGGGCTACAGGCGAATCTTCTGCTAGCATCCGCCAACGGGTAGAGTTCGCCCGAGCTAGCCAGCACCAGCGCTTCCATGGTACAACAACCCGCAGTAACGCCGAGATGACCCCAGCCCAAGTTCAACGCTTTTGCCGTTTGGGAAAGGAATCGCAGGCCCTAGTTCAAACAGCCTACACAAATCTGGGGTTGTCGGCCCGTGCTCACAGCCGCATCCTTAAAGTTGCCCGCACCATCGCCGACCTGGCCGGTCATGAACAAATCCAAACAGAACACATAGCCGAGGCACTGCAGTATCGAGCATTGGATAGAGAGATTGTCACTTAGCCAATGACTCCCAATATTAACACAAGTGCCGCTGATTACATTGGCGGGGACTACTGTTAAGGACTCGTGTCACTACTTAAATGCATTAGCAGATAGGAAAGAACCATTTAGCCTAACAAATAGACAGCCCTAACAGTACCATCTGTCAGGGCGTTTGATTTGTTTCGGATTCGGATGGGCGGATCAAGAAAGTGATGCAGCTACACTAGTCGCAGGGCAAACTCGGGACAGACGGGATTGCAGTAGCCGCAAAGGATACACTTCTCATTATCCACCTGTGCTTTGTTGTTGACTAAGCTCAACGCATGGTTAGGACAAGTGTTAACGCAGGTGCCGCAGCCACGGCAAAATTGGAGCACAATGAGCCGCTTGAGCTTTGCTCTAACGGAAGCTGCGCGTTCAGGTGACACTTGGCCCCGTTCAAACAATTCTATGTTATACTCTAGTTCAGCTCTATCCACCATCCCCACTGCCACGGCGCTGACTCCGGGAACTGTACGCACATATTCGATTGCAGCCGGCACTTCATTTACCAGGTGCCCACCTGCCAGCGCTTTCATGGCATAGAGGCCCTTACCGTTAGCAGCCGCTGACCTGATCGCGGCTACCATTTCTTCCTTCGTTCCACCTTGGATACCGCGACCGAGCTTGTTAATAATCGGGAAGATAATGTCTATGTCATCCCTCTTAGCCGCTGCTTCCACAACTGGCACTGAATGGGTGGAGATTCCCACCGCCCTTATCTTGCCTTGGCTCTTCATATCTTGAAGGCATTGCAGCGCCCCGGCTCGCTCAGAAAATACCGTGGGTGTGACCCTGGCGGCATGGAGATGATAAATATCGATGTAATCTGTCTTAAGCTCGGCCAAGGACTTTTCCACACTGGTTCGCATCTCTTCGTAAGTTGAGGCCGAAGATTTGGTGGCTAGTATCAACTGTTCTCGATCACGACCGGCAATAGCTTCACCGAGATACGGTTGGGTCTCGTAACTTTCAGCTGTATCAAAGAAGTTTAGGCCCAGATCTATGGCTTCTTGTAACAGCTGCACAGCTGCTTGCTTCGCTAGGTTCTTTTGTAATGGACCCAGTGGTAGCACCCCAAAACAAAGCTCCGTGACTCTAATGCCTGTTTTGCCAAGGTGAAGTAAATTCATACTTTAAATGCCTCCTTGTATCTTTGGGCTTAGTAGGTCTATTTCTATTTGATTCTAGGCGGCCTATCACCGCTTCTGCTTCCCTTACGGCTGGCGAACATAATGAGGCATCTCCGAAGGAATTTCCAGAGACAGTTCCACCAAGCCTCCGTATTCCCCCGAGTCCATATACCAGGGAGCTTGGTAAATCAGTTTCTTGACTCCGTTTTTTTCGATGGTATAGCAATTACGGTCCTTGGTCTTGAGCATAGTGGCCAATTTAGAGCGAGCCGGTTCCGGATGGCAATCCAGAACGTTTCCACCTATAAGTCTCGCACCCCCATCTCCGGCAAACGTAGATTGGGATTTCTTGTTCATGTAAAGAATTTTACCTTCGCTATCGCACACAGTTACCGCTCCGCCAAAACTATGTACCCAAGCATTAGCCATGGTGAGACTCCTTTCCGGTTCCTTTTAAATGGTGTTTACTGCATTCCTGCATAAGATGTTCGCTGTATTAACGATATTTCCTGCTACCTACGATATATCGCATTTGTACTGACGTAGGGAATGTAATACTTAAGTGGGCAAAAAGAAGGACTTCCAGGGACGAGTTGAGAAGGAGGTTCTCATCAAAAAGGCCCTGGATGTCTCTTAACGACACCAGAGCGGAAGGAGTATACATTCATGTTGAGTATTCTCCCTGTCATCTCAGCAGTCCTTCTTTTGTTCAACAAGTTGGGCAAAGCTCAAGTTGCTAAAACTCTTGTTATCCTGTGCTTACTCTTGTCTTGTTTCGCCCCGCAGCCGGTTTTCGCCAACGCCGGGCCTACCTTCTGGCAGGGGTACCCCTCCTCCGAGGTGCTTGTGATTGATGAGAACTGCCCGGTAGAAGTAGCCGCTGAAACACTGCTTTTTCGTTTGGGCGCTGACAGCAGCCGTTCCTATACCATGGAAGGGCAGGTTACAGCTTCCTATGATATGGTAAATCCCAGCGATAAGGACTTATCCGTACAAATGGCTTTCCCCTTCGTCTGCTCTTTAGCAGATTTCTTCGCCGGAGACATTGACATATCCGTAGACGGTACCACACTGCCTTGCAACCTATATATTGGGGATGCGATAAACAGTCACACTCACGGCCATCCCGGACAACAAGAAACCAAGGCGAGCTTGATCTTTGCCGATATTTTAGATACCGTTACCGACAAACCCTATCGGGCACAAAATTTTTCGGAGCATGAGCAGGGGAAACTCTACACCCTAAAAGTAAGACCCACCACTGAGCAAAGAATTAACCTTGCGGTTGAATTTAAGTTGGAGGATGAGAACACAAAGGTGCTGGTGGACGGATTTAATAGTTATGAGGGAGACCATCAGAAGGTGAGAATTGCATCCTGGTGCTATGAACCGACAGTACTGGAACTTCTTGTCTTAGGTGATGACATCGATCTTAACATTACAGCTTACACAGATGGCGAACTGAAGCAGAAAACCGACCTGTATGACTGTCCAGTTTCGGCCGAGGAAACGGATTTGAAGAGTTATATCATAAGGTACGTGAGAGGCTATGAAAAAACATCCCCGGGACAAGCGGAAATAGAGGATATGGAAACATCCTTTGGCTTTCCAGACCAACAACTCTACAATATGTATGCAGCTGCTTTGGACAGAGTTCTAACGGCAAACCGGGGTTTTTGCAGCAGTGATGACCTGATAGCACAAAATCATTCCAAACGTGTTATGACGTTGATCTATACAGTTGATTTTCCGCATCATTCCAGGAGAAACATGAGCGTCAGCTATAAAACCACAGGTACCATGGACAAAAGAAAGACGGCCAAGCCTGTCTATACTTTCAACTATATACTCAATCCTGCCCAAAACTGGAACAGCTTTAAAAACCTAACCATGGAAATCCTAACGCCTGAAGAAGCTCCTTACATTGTCCACAGTAACATTGAACTGTCCAAAGATAAAGAAAGGCATTACCGCACAAGTCTTGCCGCTCTTCCTGAGGATGATTTTGTCTTTTCAATTTATGCTCGGGAAAAGATAACCGCTTGGGACAAAATATACGGAGCTTGGCAAAACACTTTTGGCTACTTTACTCCTTTCGTTTTAGGCGGCAGCGTAATCATAGCCTTAGCGGTCATCAGTACCGTACTCTTAATAACACGAAGGCGGAAGCTCAGATAGCATTCCTCTTCACTTCCTCAACTTACCATGGGAATGCACCTTCCGTAGTCTTTTTTCAGTATCTTAGCCCATTCTCTTGTTTCCGTCGTTAAAAACGTGCCCCTCCGGCAGAATTTCAACCCAGGATAAGGTGGATACTAGCTGCAGAACAAACGAAATTGCGGAGGGATAGACTTTGAATACTCCCGTTAAGACCGCCAACCGCCTCAGCAAGGAAAAATCTCCATACTTACTGCAACATGCCCATAATCCGGTAGACTGGTATCCCTGGGGTGAGGAAGCCTTTATAAAGGCAAAAACAGAGGCCAAACCGATTTTCTTATCCATCGGGTATTCCACCTGTCATTGGTGCCACGTAATGGAGCGCGAGTCTTTCGAAAAAGAAGAGATTGGGAAAATCCTAAACGAGCACTTCATCGCCATCAAAGTTGACCGCGAAGAGCGGCCTGACATCGATGCTATCTATATGTCCGTCTGCCAAGCCATGACCGGTCATGGGGGCTGGCCTCTTACTATTATTATGACTCCTGATAAGAAACCCTTCTTTGCCGGGACTTATTTCCCCAACAAGAGCGCTCGCGGTATGCCCGGCTTGACAGATATCCTAACCCAAATCGCTGCCATGTGGCAGGAAAGAAGAAACAAGCTTAAAAAATCTGCCGAAGAAATAACCAAAGTCGTGAGCACCCATCTCTTTTCCCATGCCGGCGGTAAAGTTTCGGCAGCAGTGCTGGACAAAGCCTTCGCCTACTTTGAGGATAACTTTGACCCCCGTTATGGTGGGTTCGGTCCGGCACCCAAGTTCCCCACCCCTCACAACTTATCTTTTCTCCTCAGATACTGGAAAACATCCGGTAACAGTGCCGCCCTTCAAATGGTGGAAAAAACCCTGGATGCCATGTACCGCGGAGGTATCTGGGATCACATCGGCTTCGGCTTCGCTCGCTACTCCACTGACGAGAAATGGCTCGTTCCTCACTTTGAGAAGATGCTCTATGATAACGCTCTTTTAGCCATAGCTTATCTGGAGACATATCAAGCCACCGGTAACCGTAAATACGCTAAGACAGCCGCAGAGATCTTTACTTATGTGCTACGAGATATGACTGACCCCCAAGGAGGGTTTTATTCAGCAGAAGATGCCGATTCTGAAGGAGAAGAAGGCAAGTTCTATCTATGGACACCTGCAGAAGTAAACCAGGTCTTGAGCGACAACTTGGGCAGCCAATTCTGCCGCGACTTTGACATTACGGCCGGCGGCAATTTTGAAGGGCAATGCATCCCGAACCTAATTAAGACAGGATACGTGGAAGGTTATGAAGAAGCCCGAAAGAAACTCTTTAGCCAACGTAATGAAAGAGTACACCCCTTCAAAGATGACAAAATCCTCACCGCTTGGAACGGTTTGATGATTGCAGCCTTAGCGTACGGTGCACGAGTCTTGGGTAAAACCAAATACGCCAAAGCAGCAGAAAAAGCTGTCTCTTTTATCAATGCCAATCTGCGCCGAGATGATGGACGGCTCTTGGCCCGGCACAGAGACCAAGAAGCAGCTTATCTCGCCTATCTGGATGATTATGCCTTTCTGGTCTGGGGCTTAATTGAGCTGTACCAGGCCACTTTAAAGCATTACTACTTAAGGCATGCCCTGGACTTAACCAAGGACATGCTGAAATATTTCTGGGATGATACAGACGGGGGTTTTTATCTGTACGGTAACGATGCCGAAAAACTTATTGCCCGACCAAAAGAAATTTATGACGGGGCAACGCCATCCGGTAATTC
>DURJ01000032.1 GCA_012837285.1 Bacillota bacterium | reverse complement strand
ATGGCCGTAATTACGGTAACTACGGCTAAGCCGCCTGGAACGGGACCCACCAACAAGGCAACCAAGTGGACAATCTTGTCAGAGATTTTGGCTTTACCCATGATTACGCCTGCCAAAATAAAGAACGGGATAGCCAAAAGTGAGAACTTAGATATATTGGCAAAAAATACAGGGGCGAACATCTGCGTACCTAATCCGGTAAGGGAGATTACGCTCATGGCTGCTACACCCAAAGAGACGGCAATAGGCACGCGAAGAAAGATGAGAACAAAAAAGATTATTAGCAGTAATGCCCCGGGACTCATACCTAAGGCCACAGGAGCACCTCCTCTCTAAACTAGTGCTGCTCTTGATTCGAAAGCAACTTAAAATCTGAGATGGTTGCTTGTATTGCACGCAGTATCATTATGAGAGCTCCGAAGGGTACGGCCAACCCGAACCACCACATGGGAAGTGCCATGGAGTAGGTGACCATTTTGTTCTTATATTCTTGAACCACAAGCCCGATGCCTTGGTTAAACAGTAAAACAAACAAAGCCACAGAGCAGATACCACCAAAAATCACCGCGGCTTTTTGCCAGCGCAGCGGTAGGTGATTAACTACCAACTCTACGCCAAGATGGGCTTTTTTTCTAAAGGCAATGGCACCGCCCAAGACGGTGATCCACACAAACAAGTTGACAATCAGCTCTTCTGTAAAAGCCAAGGATCCGTCGGTGAGATAGCGTACAAGAACGTTGGCAAAGGCCAAAGCGGCCATGAAGAAGAGGAGAAAGGCACAGATGTACTCTTCGATTTTATCGAGCACCTTCAACAACTAACACCCCCTTGAAGTGTGAGCGGGGCACCGGGTGCTGTGCACCCAGCACCCCGCTTGTGCCATTTAGGGTTACTTTAGTGACTTTGCAATAGCTTCCTCGAATGCGGTTACGATTTCTTTACCAACCTTCTCAGAGGCATATTTCTCATAGACGGGTGCTGTTTTCTCTCTGAAAGGCTCCAGTTCTTCAGGCGAAAGGTCAGTGACTTCCACGCCCTTGTCTTTAAGGAGCTGGATACCTTCGTCAATGCTCTTACGGCTAAGTTCGATCTCCCAAGCCATGGCATCTTTGGCAGCTTTCTCGATTTGCTCTTGAATGTCGGCGGGGAGACTGTTCCAGACGTCTTTGTTTACTGCTACTACGAGAGCATCATAGGAATAGTGCCAGTTAGTCAGGTACTTTTGCACTTCGTAAATCTTGTTGGGCACAATAACACCGGCAATTGGGTTTTCCTGGCCGTCGATGGTCCCCTGCTGCAGAGCTGTAAAGACCTCGCCCCAGTTCATAGAAATGGCATTGGCACCTAGTGCACGCATGATGTCGATGTAGATAGGGGTAACCACGCGCATCTTAAGACCCTTGAGATCGTCCGGTGTCTTGACGGTATGCTTGTTGTTGGTAACTTCGCGGAAGCCGTTTTCGCCGTAAGCGAGACCTACCATGTTGTACTCTTCCATGCTCTTGAGCAGCTGCTCACCGCCGGCGGAAGAGGTTGCAGCATCAACCGCTTCATAGGTCGGGAACAAGAAAGGTAATGAGAAGACGTCGAACTCAGGGATGGTCGGCGCAATGTTAATGGTGGAGTTAACCATGAAGTCGATGGCACCGCTTTGCACCATCTCGGCCTGACGCATCTGGTCACCGCCGGTGAGCATGGCATTAGGATACACTTTCACATTGACTTTGCCGTCGGTATATTCTTTGACCAGCTCGGCAAACTTGTTCCCGCCCTGGCCCCAAATGGTCTCGTTGGATACGTTCATGGTAAGCTTGTACTCGTCTTTTAGTTTTGCGTCTGACCCACTCGGTTGTTCGGCCGGTTTAGTGCAGCCAACAGCTGTCAGTACCAGTGCCAGAAGAAGGGAAACAGCAACGATACGAATAACTGTTCTGTTCATGAGCTACGCCCCCCACAAGAGGGCTACACCTCCCTAAATAAGATCATTAGAAACCGAATCTACAGCTATCTTTTGATATCGAACCCCCTGGTTACCACCTCAGTTGTACTTGCGCTCTCACCCCTTTCAGCATTGCTCCCTGCTAATTACGGAAAAAGCTCAGCAGATTTCCCGGACTGCTTTAACAATATCTTCCACCTGGGGCAGCATCAACGGCTCCAGCGCCGGGCTGAAGGGGATGGGAACGAAATCGGCGCCGATTCGCTTAATCGGGCCGTCCAGGTAGTCGATAAGCTCTTCGGCCACAATGGCGGCCACTTCAGATCCGACACCACCGTTTTTGGTGGCTTCGTGGGCAATGACCAGGTGCTTGGTCTTTTTGATCGATTCAAACAGTGTTTCTTTGTCGATGGGAACGATAGTTCGAAGATCGATGACTTCGGCTGATATGCCGTCGTTTGCCAGTTGTTCAGCTGCTTCAATGGCTTTGTGTAGCATAATGGAATAAGAAACGATGGTGACATCGGTACCTTCTCGCACCACGTTGGCTTTGCCAATGGGGGTGAGGAACTCCTCTTCGGGGACCGGTCCTTTCTTGCCAAAGAGGTCCTTGTTTTCGAAGTAGAGCACGGGGTTGTCATCGCGGATGGCGGCTTTGAGCAGGCCCTTGGCATCGGCCGGATTCGACGGAATAACTACCTTGAGCCCCGGCACGTGAACGAACCAGGACTCCAAACTTTGCGAGTGTTGGGCGGCGGCGGACCGGGCGGCGCCGTCAGGAGCTCTAAGCACCACCGGTACTGTACACTGGCCACCGAACATGTAGCGGACTTTGGCCATTTGGTTTACCACTTCGTCCATGGCGACAGTGATAAAGTCGACAAAGTGCATATCTACCACCGGGCGCATGCCGGCTAGGGCAGCCCCAACACCAGCCCCGACAATAGCTGTTTCCGAAATCGGCGTATCCCGGACCCGGTCAAAACCGAACTGCTGCGGCAGGCCCCTAAATTGTCCGAAGATACCGCCCTGGCGGGCAATGTCTTCGCCCATCAGAAATACGCGCTGATCGCGGGCCATCTCTTCAGCCATGGCTTCCATGGTGGCTTGGGAAAAGGTGATTTCTCTCATACGGCCTCACCACCTTCTACATACAAATCTTCAAACAGCTCGGTTGGCTGCGGATACGGACTCTGGCGGGCAAAATCTATTGCTGCTTCAATGGCTGCTTCTACTTTAGCTTCGATTTCTTCCAAGTCTTTTTCCGTGAGGGAGTTGGTGGTAAGCACGGCCTGTTTGAAGTTCTTTAAGGGATCGTTAGAGTCAAATTGTTCCTGTACTTCTTCTTTAGTTCGATACATTTCCGGGTCACCGACAAAGTGCCCCTTAATGCGGTAGGTCTTGGCCTCCAAGAGTGTCGGTCCGCCGCCGTCGCGGGCTCTTTCCACGGCGGCTTGGGCAGCTTCGTAAACGGCAAATACATCGTTTCCGTCCACTACTACGCCGGGAATACCGTAGCCGATAGCTCGATCGGAAATGTTCTCCACCGAAGTAGTAGTCCGATAGGGAGTGGTGGAGGCCCATTGGTTGTTCTCACAGACAAATACTACCGGTAGCTTCCAGGCAGCGGCCATGTTCATACCTTCATGGAAGGTGCCGCGGTTGGAAGCGCCGTCACCGAAGAAACAGACAGATACTTGATCGGTACCGGACAGTTTAGCAGCCAGTCCGGCACCCACGGCTAGATTATAGCCACCGCCCACCACTCCGTTAGCCCCCAGCATACCGATGGAAAAGTCGGCAATATGCATGGAGCCACCTTTGCCTTTGCAGTAGCCGGTGGATTTGCCGAAGATTTCAGCCATCATCCGGTTCAGATCGGCCCCTTTAGCGATGGTATGGCCATGGCCGCGGTGCGTGCTGGTGATATAATCTTTCGGGGACAAATTAGCCATCATGCCAGTGGCTATGGCCTCTTCGCCAATATAAAGGTGGACAAAACCGGGGATTTCTCCGGCGAGAAAGAGGTTGTTGACGTTTTCCTCGAACCGACGAATAGTGTACATAGTCCGATAAAAGTCCAGCAACTGTTCCTTGGAAAAGTCCAAAGTCGACTACACCTCCTGTACAAACTAGTCTTCTGCGGCGCCGGCTCGGGCTCAAGTCGTGAGTGCTGCTCACCGGTTTCGCAGTTAGTTCTAAATGATGCTGCCTAGGCATTCTAGTTTTCAACCATACTACTTTGCAAGGTTCGTGCCAAGGAAACAAAAAAACCATCATGGTCAATAAATGCATTAGGCTGCTTAGATACAACTTCTAAGCAGCCAAAATCTTAGTTGATCTAGAAACCGATAGAGCTGTCCTATTATTGCGCAGGTTCAGTTTTAAGCAGCAGTGAAGCGGCAGTGGTAGCGGCTTGTCAGCCGGTGTGTAATAATAGCACACTGCTCAATAATTGAGCACCAGGCTTTAGCCTGCGTGCCAGGCCCTAGCCGGTATTGATATGGTATTTCTTCAGCTTGTTATAGAGGGTGTTGCGGCTGATCTTGAGCAACCGGGCCGCCAGCGAGATATTGCCATCAGCCGTTTTAAGCGCTCGCTCAATGGCCAGTTGTTCTACTTCTTCAATTGACAAGGGTTTTTCGGCCACTGAGGCCGGAGCCTGTTGCTGGTCAAACAGACGCATTACCTCTTCAGTGGTCACTTCAGAATTCTGGGCGATGTTGACGGCTCTCTCTACCATGTTTTCCAACTGGCGAACATTACCGGGCCAAGAGAAGGAACGTAGGATTTCCAGGGCACCGGGGCTGAAGGAACGCACTTCGCGGTCTAGTTGGCGGTTGATCTTATGGGTTAAATGTTGTACCAACAGCTCCAAATCGGCACCGCGCTGCCTCAGCGGCGGGATGACAATTGAGAGCACGTTCAAGCGGTAATATAAATCGCGGCGGAAGTTTCCCAACTCTACCTCCTGGACTAAGTTCTTATTAGTGGCCACTATGATGCGAACATCACAGCTAATATAGTGTCTGCCCCCTAGCCGCAGAACTCGCCGCTCCTGCAGAACTCGAAGCAGCTTGGCTTGCATATCCAGTGGCATGTCACCGATTTCGTCCAAGAAGATGGTGCCGCCTGAAGCCAACTCAAACTTGCCGGGGCGGCCGCCGCGCGAAGCACCGGTGAAGGCTCCCTCTTCGTAACCAAACAGCTCGCTTTCGATGAGTTCGCGGGGCAAAGCGGCGCAGTTGATGGCGACAAAAGGCCCGTCGCAGTAGCTGCTGGCGTTGTGAATGGCTTGAGCGAACAGTTCCTTACCGGTGCCGCTTTCGCCTTCGATCAGGACATTGGAAGAACTTTGAGCCGCTATTTTTGCCAAACGGATAGAATCCATTAGCACTGGACTTTGACCAATAATATCACTGAAGCAAAAATTAGCTTGGGCTCCCACCATTCGGTTCACCATTTTGCGGACTCGCTTGATCTCCCGGAAAGTATCCACTACACCGGTAAGATTACCATCCTCGTCCCGGATCGGGATGGCAGTTTTGATAAAATGCTTAAGACCGGTGCCAGTCTTCACCATGAATTCTTTGTCCACATAGCCCTGTCCGGTTTCTAGTACAGAAAGAATCACCGGTTTAAAGTCTACGATGTCGGCGATAAACTTGCCCACGGCCGTTTTCGGGTCCACACCTAAGATACGGCCGCCGGTTGCATTCATATAGGTGATAAAGCCATTAACGTCGATAGTAAGAAAACCGTCGGACATGGATTCCACGATAGCTTCCTGGTATTTGTGTTGAAGACGCAGCTCTTCTGTTGCCTGGTACGTGGCCAACCCGTTTTCAATTGCCCGGGCAGCGGCCACTACCATACCCAGTGTATGGGGATGTACCTGTTGTAGTGTCCCGGAAACATTGATTACTCCACAGACAGTGCCATCATGGGCCAGAATCGGCGCCGCTGAACAAGCCCAGGGGTGGTGAGCCTGGCAAAAGTGCTCGTTGCCTGCCATTTGCACGGCTACGCCTTCGCGCAGAGCCGTTCCCACGGCTGTGTTGCCCACAGTTTCTTCATTCCACACGGCACCGGGAACAAAGTTCAGACCTAGCCGTGAAGCTGTTAACACCGAAGAATCGCCTTGTACTTCCAGCACCACACCGTCGCTGTCCACCAGCATTACCGCAAAGCCGGAGCCTTCTAAAATGCTGTAGAGGCTGGAGAGAAAAGGCCGAGCCACCTCCAGAAAGTCGGCATTAGTTGCCAAGCGCCCAGCTAGTTCCTTCGAGTCTAATACCTGTTGACAATATCCTTCTTTCGGATCCACTCCCAGTTCGCGGCAGCGTTGCCACCCAGCCGCTACCATGGGGCTGACAAACGGAGACATAGTACCTTGCTGGATAAGTGATTCCCAGGCTGTTTTCAGCCTGATGTCGCTGCAACTTGTATTGGCTGACAAGTTCCCTTCCCCCCTTAGCGGGTAGCTTGAACGCCATTTCCTAGTTGTTCGCCTTGTGGGGTCAAATTCCTGCTAACAGATTTAGACAGGAGCTTAAGGCATAAGAAAAAGCACCTGCGCGAGCAGGTGCCAGATATCTCACTTAGCAAAGACATGGTTGCCGATCTGGGTTATTACCGGGCGCGAGAACACCCACGGTGACCAGGCGGTGCTGGGATTGTAAAAGTACAGGGCCCCGCCGGTAGGATCTATGCCGGACAGAGCATCAGTGGCGGCTCGGATGCAATCTGGGTCCGCCTGTGTAGAGTAAAAAGCTCCGTTCAAAATCGGTTCAAAGGCATCGGTTTCGTACAGAACGGCGGTCAATGTTTTCGGGAAAGCGGGGTCCTGTAATCGGTTGAGTATTACCGCACCCACGGCGACTTTTCCTTGGTAAGGTTCACCCTCAGCTTCGGCCATGATCATTTGCGCCAGTAGCTCCACTTCGCGCTCAGAGGGCCGCCCACTACCCCGTGATACCATTGAGGTAGTACGGGTTGGAGGGTTGTCCGGTATGGTTAGGATATCACCGGGATAAAGGAGGTCATACCAGATCCCGCTGGTCTGTTTAATTTCGTCCACAGTTACCCCGAACCGTTGTCCAATGAGCCACAGTGTGTCCCCGGGCTGAACAGTGTAGCTGGCGGCCTGGGCTGAAAGTGTGAGGCCTACAACCAGGATGCCGACCACTGCAGCAGTGACCAGTCTCGGGCCGAGGTGATCGTGTAGCAGCTTATGTTTTAGCCCAGCTAGGGTTTCCGGTATCTTGCTTTTCATGATCCAGTCTCCTTTCTGTAGTCGCTCCCCGCCGGCCAAATAAAAGCCGGTACCTGGCGAGGATGGCACAGACAACCTAATAACAGAAGCCGGGTTGTCTTAAGAAGGAAATCTGGGCATATAATATCATAAGCCGCACTACATTGTCAGCTGGGACAATCCCTGCTAAGCTTGACCAGGAGCTCGTAAGCACAGCAGGAAAACAAGGAGCACTGCTGGAAACAAAAAAAGGGGCCAAAGACCTTCTTTTGACCCCCATGGTAACAGCATCCAAGCCAATTTCTTGGGCCCTAAATGCTAAAAACTATTTGTACTGTCTCTCCATCATAATCCACCACTGCATCGCGAATAAGGGTGGGCGGCACTATTGTTGCCAGCTCGTCTGTAGAGAGTTGGAGGAGATCTTGAGGACTTAGGCCCAACAGGCGTTGCTGGTCAGAAGCATTAACCGACAGAGTAACGGCGATAACACCTTTCACAGTCGTCAGTTCCATCTTCTAAACTATTCCCCCCAACCCAACCGTACTATGTCTAACTCCGCTCCGCTCGCATTTTTTGTCCGCTCCTCAAAGATGTAACGTTTTGATCTTGTGTAGCTTGTGGATTAGCCGGTCCAGCTTCTTGCTGAGCCGGTACACTTCCGTGGACCTTAACTGAGACGGGTTGGCGCTCACCAGGCGATGGAGTGTTTCCCGCAATGTCTCTATTTCTTGATCCAGTTGCCAAATATGGCTAGAACCATGTTCCACCGACAATGAGGTCTCGCCCCCTTCCACAACTGCCGATGTGGGCCAGAGTATTGCTGCTTCCTGGTTAGGATGCAAATAATACAACCGGCAGTCGGTTGCGCCACTGGTTCTGCTCAGCCTAGGCGCCCAACTAAGGCTGAGTGTCATCGCCTCTGCACGGGCCAAGTTTATTTTGTAGTATAAACTACCAGCTACTAACAATATTATACATTTACGGTAGAAATTTGCAAGGGAAACTTTTGCCGAGCGGTGTTGCTTGCGCGCGATTCTGGCGCCAGGTATAATTGATAAGGACAAAAGCCGCTGGATGGGACAAAACTGTTGTTGGGGGGCAGGCCTGAGGTTGGCAGGCCCATTTTGTGTTTTTCAAAACGGGGGGAATAACGTGTCCGATAGCCTGGAACAGGACAATCTCAAACTACTTTGCAGAAATATCGCCCAAGGTATGGACGAACAATTAATTCATGGTATCAGTGGGGCTCAAAAAAGCTATATTGCGGCCCAGGTGTTGCAACAAACCCTGCGGCCGGCGCTTTATCTTACCGACCACCTCCAGCAGGCCGAGACAGTAGCCGAGGATTTGGCTGCTTTTTTGCCTTCGGTCTCGGTAGAAGTCTATCCGCCGGCGGAAGTGCTACCCTATGAATATTATGCCGAAAGCCCTGAGCTTACGGCTCAACGACTCAAGGTCTTGACTGCTTTGGTCAGGGGAGAAAGAACTGTGGTGGTGGCTCCCCTGGCTGCTTTGACGCGGCGGCTACCGCCCCCGGCTGTTTTTTCGCGCAGCGGCTTAGAAGTAGCACCGGGAATGATTCTGGATCGAGAAGAACTATTGGCCCGGTTGGTGGAGCTGGGCTACCGTCGGGTGGAACGGGTGGAGGCGCGGGCTGAATTTGCAGCCCGGGGCGATATTGTGGATATCTTCCCGTTGCCGGCTGCCTATCCGTATCGGCTGGAACTGTTTGATAACGAAGTGGATTCCATCCGTGAGTTTGACCCGGAAAGTCAGCGTTCCCGGGCCAGTGTTGGGGAGGTGTGGCTGGGGCCGGCTGCTGAAGCCTGCTTGTCTCCTGCCTTACGTGAACGGGCGCTGGCTCATTTGCGGGCCGCAGCTGACCGGTACCGGCAGACCCTCATGGACAGGGGGCTCAGCGCTCAGGCGGAGAAGGTCCGACTGCGGGTGGAGGCGTTGTTGGAGCGGACAGCCCAAGGCCTAGCGGAACCCCAAGAAAGACTAATACCGTTTGCCTATGACAAAACAGCAGTGCTCAGTGATTATTTGCCGGCGCCGGCGCTGGTATTTATCGACGAACCGGTACACTTGATAGAGGAAGGGCGCAATTTTTCCCGTGAGCTGGCTGAAATGCAAAGCCGTCTACTGGAAGAAGGAAGCCTACTGCCGGAAGAAGCCAGTCTGTATCTTGATCCGGAAGAACTATTGGCCCGGCTTCAGCGACTACAGCGGGTTAACCT
Source organism: Bacillota bacterium (assembly GCA_012837285.1). Taxonomy (NCBI): domain Bacteria; kingdom Bacillati; phylum Bacillota; species Bacillota bacterium. The sequence goes on along the minus strand of DURJ01000032.1, from coordinate 12,009 downwards.
GAGTCTGTTCTTACGTCGGGCACCGCAAAGCCATCCCCAAGTGGCGCTGTCTCTCACGGCTCGGCAGCTAACGCCGTATAACAAAGATGAAAACCGTCTGGCCGAGGACTTACTCCGCTGGTATCGCGATGGCTATACCATTACTTTGCGTGCCAGTACCGAAAGACGGGCTTCGCGCCTGCGAGACTGGCTGCGGGAGCGGTTGCCGAGCGCCGAGGCCAAGGTAGTGGTGGGAGCCATATCCCAAGGGTTTGAGTTTCCGACCCTGAAAGCAGTGGAAATTACCGACAGCGAGATCTTCGGCCAGGTGCGGCGGCGCGAACGACGGGTTCATATGGACGACGCCGTACCCAGTTTCACCGACCTAAAAGTGGGGGATCTGGTGGTTCATCTGTCGCATGGCATCGGGCGCTATCTGGGAGTGGAGACCTTGGACAGTGCCGGGGTGACCCGCGACTACATGGTGATAGAGTATGCCGGCCATGACAAATTATATGTGCCCACCGATCAGGTACACTCGCTGCAGAAATATATCGGCCCCGAGGGCGAGCGGCCGCGGCTCAGCAAACTGGGTGGTAGCGAATGGCAGCGAGCCAAGAAAAAAGTCCGGAGTTCAGTAGCCGAGATGGCCAAAGAACTGCTCACTCTTTATGCCCGGCGCAAGGCTTTGCCAGGGTATGGTTTTTCTGCTGACACAGTCTGGCAGCGCGAGTTTGAGGATGCATTTCCATACGAAGAAACACCGGATCAGCTCAAGGCGATCCAGGAAATAAAAAACGACATGGAACTGCCCCATCCCATGGATCGTCTCCTGTGCGGTGATGTGGGCTATGGCAAGACAGAAGTAGCTATCCGGGCGGCCTTCAAAGCAGTGATGGATAGCAAGCAAGTGGCCGTCTTAGTTCCCACCACAATCTTAGCCGAGCAGCATTACAATACTTTTGTCCAGCGCTTGGCTGGATTTCCAGTGGAAGCAGAAGTGTTGTCCCGCTTTCGTTCTGCTAAGGAGCAGAGGAAGATAATCAAAGAGTTGCGCCGGGGAGAAGTCGATATTATCATCGGTACCCACCGCTTACTATCTAAGGATATCAAATTTTCTGACCTCGGATTAGTCATTGTAGACGAGGAGCAGCGTTTTGGCGTGAAACAAAAAGAGCGCCTAAAAGAGCTGCAAACAGCCGTGGACGTTCTTACGCTCACCGCGACGCCGATTCCCCGCACCTTGCATATGTCCATGGTGGGGCTGCGTGATATGAGCGTTATTCGTACCCCGCCCGAGGATCGGTATCCGGTGCAGACCTACGTGGTGGAGTATAGCGATTCCCTGGTGCGCGATGCTATTGCTCGGGAGTTGGCCCGGGGCGGCCAGGTATTTTATCTGTTCAACTGGGTGGAAGGGATCGAAGCTGAGGCCCGCCGCCTGCAGCAACTGTTGCCCCAGGCCAAGGTGGGTGTAGCTCACGGGCAAATGCCGGAGACCAGGCTGGAGCGGGTGGTGCTGTCTTTTCTCCGGGGCGAGCATAATGTCTTGGTTTGTACCAGCATCATCGAAAACGGCTTGGATATGCCTAATGTAAATACCTTAATTGTGCGCCAGGCAGAGAAGCTGGGGCTGGCCCAGTTGTACCAGCTACGCGGTCGGGTGGGTCGTTCTAACCGGGTAGCCTACGCCTATTTTACCTATGAACCGGAGAAAGTGCTATCAACTGTGGCTCAAAAGCGCCTGCTGGCCTTGCGCGAGTTTACCGAACTGGGGTCGGGGTTTAAGCTGGCCTTGCGCGATCTGGAGATCAGGGGGGCCGGCAACATCCTGGGGGCCGAACAGCACGGTCATATTGCCGCGGTAGGGTTTGAGATGTATTGGCGGCTGCTGGAAGAGGCGGTGTATGAGCTTCAGGGGAAGGCGGTATCACCGCCGCTAGAGCCGCAGGTGGATCTGGCTCTCAATGCCTATTTACCCGCCAGCTACGTTCCTTCGGCCCGGGACAAAATGCAATTATATAAAGCTATTGCGGCCTGCCGGAAAGAGGAAGAAGTGACTGAAGTGGCTGACGACATCATCGACCGTTACGGCGAGCCGCCTCAGGAAGTGGTTTCTTTGCTGGAAGTGGCTCGGCTCAAAGCCCTGGCCCGAGAGGTTGGAATTGCCGGCTTAACCCAAAAAGGCCAACAGGTGATCCTGACTTTAGTTCCGGATATGTATCTTACCCCGGAGGAGGTAATCGCCCTTATTCGCAGCAGCCAGCGACGGCTGGCACCGCTGCCAGGGAAGGAGCGGGAGCTTCTGTTTCGGACCGAGGGATTGCTGCCGGAACAGGTGTCGACAGCTGTCCGCCATATGCTACAGCAGATAAAGGAGCTGGTTGCTGCCCGTACGCTTGTATCCTTAGACTCGAAAGAGTACAATGTCACCAATGAGTAGTTATAAGCAGCGAGGAGGAAATTTGATGAGATGGATCAGGGTCACGGCACTCCTGACAGTGGTGTTATTGCTGTTTGGCTGCAGCAGTGCTGTGGTCGGCCGGGTCGGTGAGGAAGAGATCAAACAGGCCGACGTAGACAAGCGCATTGCTGTGTTTAAGTTGTTTTCACCGAATTTCGACGCCAGTGCTGTGGAGCGAGCTGATATTGTTGATCAGCTCTTAGACGAGAAAATTGTAGTGGTGGAAGCGTACAAACAGGGGATAAGGGTAAAGGATGAAGAAGTCGAAGCAGCTCTGGCAGAAGTAAAGAAAAGCCTGGAGACCCAATTCGGGGATGAGAAAAAGACGAACTCGGCCTTGAAGAAGTTTAACCTCACTATGGACGACCTGAAAGAAATAGTGGAAAACAACCTGAAAACCCAGCAGCTATATACCAAGGTGACGGCTGAGGTCAAGGTTGCCGATGAGGAGGTACAAAAGTGCTATCAGGATCATCTGAATGAATTTCAACTGCCGGAAGAAGTGAAAGCCAGCCACATTTTGGTGAAAGAAGAGAAGCTGGCCCAGGAGCTTAGAGAGAGACTGGAAAAGGGCGAGGACTTTGCCGCCTTAGCCAAAGAGTATTCCACCGATCAGGGCTCACGTGAAAATGGGGGCCAGCTAGGATACTTCCCGGCCGGAAAGATGGTACCGGAATTCGACCAAGCTGCTTTTTCTACGCCGGTGGGGCAACTTAGTCCTGTAACCAAGTCGCAGTTTGGTTATCATATTATCAAAGTAGAAGATAAGAAGCCGGCTCGCACCCAGACGTTAGAAGAGGTAAAATCGTTCTTGGCCATGCAACTGGAGAGCCAAAAACGAGACCAGGAGTTCTGGACCTTTTTTGAGGAGATAAAGACCAAATACAAGCCGGAAAACAAATTGGCCCCAGATAAGACTAGCGAACAAAATCAGAAATAGCCTTTTCCTCTCCGCCCCTCATGGCAAAAATGAATAAAAGTGTCAATTGCTCTATATACTATCTGTGAAACGGTTTCCGGATACCAGGTGAAGGAGGGGTGGAATTTGAAGGCAACGGGTATTGTTCGACGTATCGACGATTTGGGCCGGGTTGTAATTCCGAAAGAGATTCGCCGCACTCTTCGCATTCGTGAGGGCGATCCCCTGGAAATATTTGTCGATCGCGAAGGGGAGGTTATTCTAAAAAAATACTCCCCCATCGGGGAACTGAGCGATTTTGCCCAAGAGTACGCGGACTCGTTGGCCGAAACAGTGGGTCATATCGCCTCTATTTGTGATCGAGATATTATTATCGCTGTTGCCGGCGCCCCGAAGAAAGAGTTCCTCAATAAGCCTATTAGCGGGGCGGTAGAGAAGGTTATGGAGGAACGGCAAACGGTTCTCATCAACAATCCGGAAGAGAACAAGTATTGTAAGGAGTGCCTGACCGAAGACGAGGACTGCCGCTTCAGTGCTGAGGTTATCGCCCCTATCATTGCCGAAGGGGATCCCATTGGTGCCGTGGTGATTTTGTCTAAGAATCCTGGAACCAAGTTCGGCGATTTAGAAGTGAAACTGGCCGAAACGGCAGCCGGCTTTTTGGCCAAACAGATGGAACAATAAAGACCTAGTTCGCCCCACCGTACGCTTGGTGCGGTTCCCGAAGGCACACAGGTATAATGGGAGCCTGGTTTGAAACCGGGCTCCTTTTTGGTATAATCAGGAGGTAGTTAGTTAGGGGAAGTGAGATTATGTCCAGGGGCCAGTCTTTCTTGGGTGGGGCTGCGTTGCTGGCGGCAGCCGGAATACTAAGTAAGGTACTGGGGGCTGCTTTTCGAATTCCGCTGGCACGGTTGATCGGGCCTGAAGGCATGGGGCTGTATGGCATGGCTTATCCGCTGTATGCCATGATTCTGGCCCTGTCTACGGCCGGTATTCCGGTAGCCATTTCCAAGCTGGTGGCCGAAAAACTGGCCGAGAACAAGCCCGAGCAGGCCGGAGCGGTGTTTAGGGTAGCAAGCCGGTCTCTCGTTATCTCGGGTCTGCTGTTTACGGTGCTGACTGTAGTTATGGCCCGTGTTTTTGTAGTTGCCGGGTTGCTCCGCGATCCCAGGGCATTTTGGCCCCTTATCGCCACGGCGCCGGCGGTACTGTTGGTAGCCTTAAACTCTGCTCTGCGCGGCTACTTCCAAGGTTTCCAAGACATGCGTCCCACCGCGGTGTCACAAGTGGTGGAGCAGTTGCTTAGGGCAGTAACGGCGTTGGGGTTGGGCTATTTGTTGTTACCATACGGGCTGGAGTTTGCCGCTGCCGGAGCAGCCTTTGGAGCCGTTACCGGGGCTGCCGCTGCCGGGGTCATGTTGTGGTGGTATAAACGCACCTCTTTTTCCAGCGTTTTGGCAGCTATTCCCTGGCCTCATGACTGGCCACAAGTGCTGAAACGAATCTTAGCCTTGGCTATTCCAGTGACTCTATCCAGCTTGGTGATGCCGATCATGCAGAACTTGGACGTGCTCCTGGTACCGGTGAGATTAGAAGCCGCCGGCTATACTGTAGCCGAAGCCACGTCCTTGTTTGGCGAACTCACTCAGATGGCCTTTACTTTGGTTAATCTACCGGTAATTGTCACCGGGGCGCTGGCTGTAAGCTTGGTACCGGCAGTATCAGCCGTCCAAGCCACGCCGAACCGCTCGCAGCTAAAGAAGTACATAGGGGCTGCGCTGCGCCTTACTGTTTTGCTGGAGCTTCCCGCGGTAGCGGGGCTGTACTTGCTGGCTGAACCCGTTATGGATCTGTTATACGATCTCCCCGCGGCCGGCCCAACTTTAGCGGCTCTGTCCGCTAGCTGTCTGTTTCTGGGACTGAATCAGACTAGCGCCGGTATCTTGCAGGGTTTGGGGCGCACGGACCTGCCCGTGTGGAGTTTGGCTGCAGGCGCGGTGGTCAAAGTTGTGCTAACCTACATTCTCACCGGCATACCGGCCTTGGGGATCAAAGGTGCCGCTTGGGCCACCGTGGCCACCTTTGCCACCGCCGCTTTCCTCAACGCGCGCTTTATTGACCGGCTGGTGGGCTTACCGTGGGATGCTAAGGAATTTGTCTTGAAGCCGCTGGTGGCCACCGGCGGTATGGGAGCCATAGTAATACTGAGTTACCGGCTTGTGACGCCGGGATTGGGGAGCCACTTGGCCACACTGGTGGCTATAGGAATTGGCATTGTAAGTTATGGCCTATTGTTATTTGTGGTTCGGGCGGTGCAGGCCAACGATTTGGCCTTGCTCAGTGCTTTTGGGCACAAGCTGTCCCGCCGCTTGGATCCTAGGAGGAGGTAACGAGGTGTCTAAAAATGATGAAAAATGGCAGCGCCCGCAAGTGCCACTGGACCCGTTGCTAGAGGTGATGGCCACCTTGCGCGGATCGGCGGGATGCCCCTGGGATCGGGAGCAGACTCATGCCTCCTTGCGCCGCTACCTGATTGAAGAATGCTATGAGGTTATCGAGGCCATCGATGAGAATGATATGAATAAACTGGTGGAAGAGTTGGGAGACTTACTGTTACAGGTGGTCTTTCATGCCCGTATCGCTGAGGAAGCGGGGTTTTTTGACCTGAACGACGTGATTCAAGGCATAGTGGCCAAGATGATTCGTCGACATCCGCATGTTTTTGGCCAAACTAAGGTTAAAGACAGCAAAGAGGTATTAGTGAACTGGGCAGCTATTAAGCAGCAGGAAAAAGAGCTCTGCGGCCAGAATGACGGGGTGTTGGCTGGAATACCCCAGGGACTGCCGGCACTGCTGCGGGCCTATAAGATCCAGGGACGGGCAGCCCGGGTGGGCTTTGATTGGCCTAGTGTCAACGGTGCTTGGGAGAAAGTGATGGAGGAAGCAGCGGAACTTAAAACCGCTGCCACCGAAGGCGATGCACGGGCTGTAACCGAAGAGCTCGGGGATTTACTGTTTGCGGTGGTCAATGTGGCTCGCTTTCTGCAAGTGGAACCGGAGCTGGCACTGGCCGCCACCACAGCCAAATTTGAGCGCCGATTTCACCATATCGAACAGCAGGCAGCACGCCAGGGATTGTCGCTGGCAGAATTATCGCTCCAGGATATGGATACCCTATGGGAACAAGCCAAGAAACAAGAAAAAATTACCTAATTCCCGTTTTCAAGCAGGAAATTGGCTTTTCTTGGAGAATAAGAAAACAAAGTGGCGGGCTGGAAATAATTGAGGAGGGAAAGTAATTGAACAAGACCGAGTTGGTCAGTGCTGTGGCAGAAAAAACAGGGTTAACCAAGAAAGATGCCGATAAGGCAGTAAACGCACTTTTTGAAGTGGTTACCGAGACTTTGGCCGACGGGGAGAGAGTACAAGTTGTAGGTTTTGGCACGTTTGAAGTTCGCGATCGGGCTGCCCGCAAGGGCCGTAATCCGCAGACAGGAGAAGTTATAGACATTGCAGCGGCCAAACTCCCGGCCTTCAAAGCAGGTAAGGCTCTGCGCCAGGCCGTGGACAAGTAACGGACAGGCAGTCCTGGAGGCTACAAGTAGATGAGCGGAAGTCAGGTTTCCCGGTGAAACCTGACTTTTTGCTTCTAGACACCAGAGGAAGATGCGCTAAGGGGGAACGGAGGATGCGCTTAGATAAGTTTCTGAAAGTGTCGCGATTGATCAAGCGCCGCACTTTGGCCAAAGAAGCGGCCCAGCGGGGGCGGATCTTAATTAACAATAATGTCGCCAAGCCCGCCAGCGAAGTCCTAGTCGGCGATATGTTGGAGCTGGGACTGGGTAGGCGACGCCTTCTCGTGGAGGTGCTGGCTATTAAAGAAAATGTTCCTGCCGCCGAGGCAGCCAACCTTTATCGGGTAATTAAAGATGAACGGGTAGCCGAGACCGATGCTCCAGACAGGTTAGACCGCTGAGCTTATGTTTATACTAAGGCTAAGCACTTAGCAAGGAGGTTTTTTGCTTGTTACGACCAAGAAACTTAGCCTTAGTGTTGTTACTTCTGGCGGTAGCTACCGGCTGTCTGCAAAAACCGCAAAAAGCGCCGCGGCCCCAAGCTACGCCGCAGCAGACTGGGCCGGTGGCAACGGCCCGGTCCGGTCGAGAGCCGACCTTAACCTTGTTTGATAATAAGAGTGGGCAAAAGAAGGAAATCAAGCTGGAGGATTATGTTGCCGGTGTGGTGGCGGCTGAAATGGATCCCTCCTGGCCGGTGGAAGCGCTGGCGGCCCAGGCCATCTTGGCCCGAACCTTCACCTTAGAGGCTTTGGAGACCAAAGGTGGTACCAGATCACTGCACGGTACTGATGTCTCCACCAAAGTGGAAGAGTTTCAAGCTTATGATCCGTCCCGCCTAAACGATAACGTCCGCAAAGCAGTACAGACCACGCGGGGTAAGGTGCTGACTTATAAGGGTGACTTGATCAAGGCCTGGTTTTCCGCTTATGCCGGGACGCGCACAGCTTTGGCCAAAGAAGGGCTCAGCTTCAAGGAGCCTGAGCCGGCCTACATTAAGAGCGTGAGCAATCCCGGAGCCAAGAGCGCACCGCCAGAAGACAAAGTCTGGACAGCCACGTTTTCGCGCAGTGAGCTGGAAGCGGCCCTGAGCAAAATGGGTCTACAGCCTGGCAATGGGAGTACAGTGAGCGTAGCCAAACGCGGTCCCACCGGCCGAGCGGTACAGATCAATGTCTTTGGAACTAACGCAGACGGTGCAGACTTGAGAGTGGCCCTGGGCAGTACCCGTTTAAAATCCATTCTCATTGACAATATTCGGGTTAAGGATGACCAAGTTGTTTTTCATGGTCGAGGTTATGGGCACGGTGTGGGCATGTGTCAGTGGGGAGCTTATACATTGGCCAAGGAGGGGAAAAAGCCGGAGGAGATCGTGCGCCATTTCTTCAAAGGGGTAAAAGTGGAAAAATTATATAGCTAACCGCGGGCATGGCTCCGGTCAGGCACAATGATTGCCTGACCTTTAATTTTGTCATGCTGGATCGTAACAGGGAATAAGATGAAATAAAGACATCGCGGTCAGGGCCGAGGGGGGAGAGGGATGATAACACCGGTACCGGATGGCCATACGGTAGTGCTGAAGAATCGTGAGTCATTGGAAGTGAGCGGTGTTCGGCAAGTGGAAAGCTTTGATGACAAAAGCGTAGTGCTAGAGACCACCCTCGGACTGCTATCGATACGGGGCAGCGGACTTCATATCAACCAGCTCAATGTGGAAGAGGAAAAACTGGAAATGGAAGGAGAAATCACGATCCTTGAATACAGCCCGGACCGGGCACAACTGCGGGGCAAAGGTTTGTTGGCACGTCTCCTGAAGTAAGGGAGAGAGGCGACTGTGCTGGAATTGCAATTAACGGTGGTGGGGTGGACTCTCTTATGCGGTATTGGATTGGGGTTGGTATTTGATCTTTGGCGTGTCTGTCGCGTTATCTTACATTCGGGGCGCCTGGCTACCTCGCTGGGCGATCTTCTCTTTTGGCTTCTGGCAACTGCCGTGGTGGCGGCGGTGTTATTAGCGGTGACCTATGGGGAAGTGCGCGGTTGGTACTTGCTGAGCTCAGCTTTAGGTTTTATCCTCTATCAGGAACTAATCAGCAAACATATACAGCGACCGCTCCGACGCGGTTTGCTGGTGTTGGTGCGCAGTTTGGTCCGAGTGGCGGTGTGGCTTGGCCTCCCGGTTTGGCTACCGCTGAAGTTCGTGCTGAAACAAGGGGCAGCAGGGGGTAGAAAGGGAAAACAAATTGGGCGGGCGATCAAACGGCTGATAAAGCGCAAACTAGCCTTACTTAGAAGAAAAAAAAGGCCATAAAGAGGAAAAACCCCCTCTATTGCCGAATGTACTTTACCAGAGGATGCATGGTTTCCGCTGGGTCAGTGAATGTACAGGCAGGTGACAGGGAATGGCCATTGCACTGGAGAACAGGCCGGAGAGAACAATAAAACGGCGAACTGTCTGGCAGCGACGGCGTAGAGGGGGGAGAAATTGGTGTGCACTGCTCCTGGTAGGGCTGCTACTTTATTTTGGCTACTTTTCCTGGGGCCAATTTAAATTAATGTTGGAACTAAGACGAGAGCTGTCACAGGTAGAACAAGGAATAGTTGCAGCTGAGCAGCACTCACAAGAGCTTACAGCCGAGATCGAGTATCTAAAAAGTGACTTTTACATTGAGAAAGTTGCTCGACAGGAGTTAGGGCTGGTCAAACCCGGAGAGATTATTTTTATGCCTGAGAGTTCATGGGACCAAGGAGACCGACTGCATTGACAGACAACACTGTCTTTCGGTATAATAAATATGGTCGAGACAATATTAAGGAGGAACTGGCTGCGCATGGCTTTGGAAGTAGGCAACATTGTCGAAGGCGTTGTGACCGGGATAACTAATTTTGGGGCCTTCGTTACGTTGCCAGGTGGACAAACGGGGCTGGTGCACATATCGGAGGTAGCCGATGCCTATGTTAAAGACATCAAAGATTACCTGAAGGAAAATGATAAAACCAGGGTCAAAATAATCAGCCTTGATAAAAATGGCAAAATTGGTCTTTCTATTCGTCAGGTGAAGAATGACGGTCCGCGGCGACGGGGCAGACGGGATCGGCGTGAGACTAGTATGAGTTTCGAAGACAAACTGGCTCGGTTTTTGAAAGAAAGCGATGAACGCCAGTCAGATTTGAAACGGAGTACAGACGAAAAACGCGGCGGTCGAGGAAGCCCGCGGCGAAATGTTGACAATGTTAGAGCCTGGTAAGCACAACAGGGCACCTGAAAAGGTGCCTTTCTTGTTTGGGGGTGTGGCTTCATGCGCCTGGCAGCTATTGACCTGGGCACCAATTCCACGCGCCTGTTGGTAGTAGAAAAATCCGGCTCCGTTCTAAGACCCATTCATCAAGACCTAGCCACCACCCGGTTGGGCCGAGGGAGCGGGCACAGGTCCCATTTACTACCGGAGGCGATGGAGCAGACGGCAAAAGTTGCGGCTGAATTCTTCCGCCGGGCCCAGAATCTCGGAGCAGAGAGGATCCGTATGTTTGGTACCAGCGCTCTGCGCGAGGCCGACAATCAAGACCGATTCTTGGCTTTGCTGGAAAGCCGGCTGGGATGCAAACCGGAGGTTTTAAGCGGCGAGGAGGAGGCGCGTCTCACTTATTCCGGTGCTGTCGGTGCCCTGAAGCTGGAAGATTCGACGGTGATAATTGATGTTGGCGGCGGAAGCACAGAAGTAATCCAGGGCCGGGGGAAACAAGTATTGTCTTTAACCAGTCTAAGATTGGGAGCAGTACGACTGACAGAAAGGTTCCTGCTGTCAGATCCGCCGACGGCAGCCGAGTGGCAAGCCGTGCTAGATTTTGTTTCGGCTCAGCTTAAAGCAGAGCTGTTACCGCTCAAGGACCAAGCAGCGCAGGGGGTAGCTGTTGGCGGCACTGCCACCACCTTAGCTGCCCTGGAACTTAAATTTGAGCGCTACAGCTACGCCCAGGTTCAGGGATACTTCTTACCCTGCTCACGCCTGCACAGCCTGACGGAACGTATGCGCTTGCTGCCGTTGGCAAAGCGCCGGCAACTTCCCGGCTTGCAGCCGGAGCGAGCGGATATCATTTTGGCCGGAGCCGCTATTTTGAGTTTGGCGCTGGAAATCTTGGCCCTTCCCGGGCTTACCGTCAGTGCCGCCGATTTACTGTTGGGTTCGTTGCACGATCTGCTCGCTGTTTATCCCCTATCCCAGCAGAGGAGCCGCCAATAAAATAGCTGAGTTGGGTACGTTTCCGGCCTCAGAGCATAAGATAGCCTAACTGTGTTTACCGGCAGGAGGCTTATTCAATGGAAAAAATGACTCCGGTGAAAACCGAAGCCACTTCTGCAGTCAAGAAAGCGTTTTTAAGGTTACATGGTGATAGCACTTTGTTGTCCGAAGTACGTATTATTGTTCCCATCCGACCGGAAGAGGCGGCGGCTAAAACTAGACACGCTTGTCCGGTCTGGCGATGGTTCTTAGATAGCTAAGTCTGTCGCGCGCCCTTTAGGCGCGTGTTTTCTTTTGCTGGAAGCCAATTGCGGTTTTGGTCCGAAAAAGGAGTAACCAGATATAAATCTAAATGCTTATGGTTAAAACAAGTTATAAACTCGGTAGTTTTGGTACAACATAGCAGTGGAGGTGAAAGATATGCCCGATAATAACGAAGGCGGAACCAGAGATATGGGCCGTCATGACCAAAGCATGGGTGGTATGGGATCTTGGGTTAGTCACATTGTCCGATTTGTAGTGTCAGCGTTGGTGCTGATGGCGGTGGGATTCATAGTTCCCGGTTTTAGCCGCATGACTTTCGGTACGGCTTTGCTGGCTGCCGTTGTCATTGCCTTATTAGGTTACATTATCGAGGCTGTCGGGGGACGGCAGATTTCTCCCTACGGTCATGGACTAGTTGGTTTTATTTCTTCGGCGGTAGTCATTTATGCTACCCAATTCGTTGTGCCCGGACTACGAGTGAGTATTATCGGTGCCCTGCTGGGAGCATTAGTCATCGGTGTAGTGGACATGTTTATTCCGACGGTGGTGCGCTGACAAATTGGT
>DURJ01000031.1 GCA_012837285.1 Bacillota bacterium | reverse complement strand
TGCCTTTTGTATCAGGTAGCAATGGACAGTGCAAAGCGATGACGTCAGACTCAGCCAGCAGTGTATCTAGATCTACGCATTCCTCTGCCTCTACGAAGGCGTCATAGGCAATGACTCTCATGCCCAGGGCTTTGGCAATCCTTCCGGTGGCTTGGCCTATCCGACCATAGCCGATGATCCCTATGGTTTTCCCAGCCAGCTCGATGAGGGGATAGTTCCAAAAGCACCAGTCCGGATTGTTGGTCCAGTCACCGTTATTGACTGCCTCGCTGTGTGCCGCCACGTGGTGGCAAATTTCCAGCAGCAGTGCGATTGCCATTTGAGCTACGGCGGCGGTGCCATAGGTGGGGATATTACAGACAGGAATTCCCTTCTCTTTGGCCGCCTTAACATCAACGATGTCGTAGCCTGTGGCCAAGACACCAATGAAACGTAAGTTGGGACAAGCATCTATTGTTGCCCTAGTAATGGGGGTTTTGTTGGTATAGACAATGTCGGCGTCGCCGATACGGTTAGCAACCAGGTCAGCTGGCGTACGATCGTACACAATCAGGTCACCCAGCGCCTCCAGCTTCTCCCAAGAAAGGTCACCGGGGTTTGTGGTGTAACCATCCAGGATTACAATCTTTGGCATTGGTGTTTCTTCCTCCCTCTTAAGAACTTCTCTGGATCGATTAATCCTGTTTTTGTCATAAAACTGATTCGCTTGGTCGCCGCCCGCCTTTCATCCCAACCTGTGCCCTCCCTTCGTGAGTTGGGAAGGCTCAGGATTGGCACTTCCCGGCGGGAGAGCTAAAACTCGATCAGCTAGTTGCGGCTGGCAATGGTTTCTTAAGGCAGCAATACCGGCCCTTCGTCCCCTAGTTTCATTCCTTCCGCATTTTACGTGGGCACTATATAGCCAAACTCTCGCGAAATTGAGGCGGCTGCCTCCATTAAATCACGTATGATGTCATCTTCGATGGTAATCATTCGATTTTTCATTCCAGAAACGCTGATAGTGCCTAGCAATCCTTGGTAGTTCCATATTGGTACGGCTATGCTGTAGGTTCCCATTTCTATCTCTTCATCTTCCACTCCATACCCTTTTACCCGAACAGCAAACAAATTGGCCATCAAAACATCCTTGGAGCAGATAGTCTTAGGCGTAAATCGGGTAAACTGGAGCTCGCTTAATATCCTTTGTGATGTATCGTGCTGCACATTGGCTAAAACAACCTTTCCAGACGCAGTAGCATGGAAGGGAAGTTGGCAGCCAATTCTCGAGCTAAGAACAACAAAGGGTGCGGCCTCAACTTTATCAGCACAAAATAGAATCTCGTTAACATACAGGAACAGATGGGATGTTTGTTGGTATTCTTCGGTGATCCTTACTAAATGAGGATGCACCGTTTGATAAACACTCATCTTCCCTAACATTTGGAGGCTTTTCTCTAAAAACCTTGGTCCTAGTTTATACCTTCCTGTCTCTGGGTTCTGGTGAATGTAACCATTATGGACTAAAGTTGCCAAAATCCCATGAGCAGTGCTCTTATTGAGATCGACTTTGCTACTTAGTTCACCAAGCGGAAGTTCCATATCCGGTGAATCGAAGCACTCCAATATGTCAATCGCCCTTTGAACCGCTTGTATTAGACGCTGTCCACCTTCTTGTTGTGACAAATGCGCGCCTCCTTCCCTATTTTTGTCTTTTTCTCCGGCTCCCAAACTAAATCCTGTCCATCCGAAGTGAAAGGCAAACACCCAAAAACATAATACACTGTTTGATCGTAATAGTACAACTTAAAAACTAGTTTAAGAATTGTACAATAAGCAAGCAGGAATTTATGATTCTCTGTAGAATATACGTTTGAGATGGTAAAATGTTGTTCGACCATGTCGAACCCAATTTGCAAATCCAATTTACTGCTGCCGCCTTTAGCTGTATTTGAGTAGTATTGCTTAAGTCTATTACTACGCAATGGGTGCAAAACCCTGTTGTCGTAATATGCACAATATTGGGCCCATCTGGTTGGAGCGTTTCCTGAGGTTGTTGGATAAGACAAGTTTATGGAGGTGGGTATGGCCGCTCGGCTTGGCCAAGCCAAAGTAAGCTTGCCACAGGTAGAAAGCCTGACACAAAAGGTCAGCCCTAGCTATACTCT
>DURJ01000030.1 GCA_012837285.1 Bacillota bacterium | reverse complement strand
CAGGCAACACCGACAGGCAGATACACCACCGCCCGCTGGCCCAGTTGCTGCGCCGTCCAAGCCACGCCGCGCCCATGATTCCCGTCAGTGGCCGTGGCAAAGGTTACCTCGCCCAGCTTCCGCCGCAGTTCTTCAGAGCAAAGGTAATCAAATGTTAGCGCTCTCTCGTCCAGGCCCAGCTGGCGGCCAATGAACTTACCCATGGCATAAGAGCTCCCCAGCACCTTAAACGCATTCAGGCCAAACCGGGCTGACTCGTCCTTCACATAAATATGCCCTACACCCAGCTCCCGGGCCAAATTAGACAAATTAGCCAAGGGAGTCGGTTCATAGCCAGGCAAAGACTGATGAAACTTCCTGATCCGCTGGGCCGTCTTTATATCTAAGAAAGCCGGCGGTGTCATTCCAGCCAATTCTTGCCTTTTGTCTTCAGCCACGATCCCCTTAAGTCCTAGTCTTTCAACTGTAAGAACCATATTTGCCCTCCTTTTTGACTTTTCTGCAATTTAGCTTACTGGTACTGACTCTATAACCCATCTTGCCGGTAGAATTCTGTTCGTATCAATAATCTTCTACTTAGCAAGCACAATTCCTGCCACAAAAAAAGACTCCGGCACTCTTTGTCGTCGGAATCCTTGCTGTTATCACAGATAAATTACCAAGCCCACTCCTATCAAGGACGAGATGACTCCAAATCGTTATGTACCCTACCAGACTGCTTCTGATCAATAACTATCGATTCTTTCGAAACCATCTCAATAAATTTTGCCGCCAGCAACGGGTCGAATTGCGTGCCACTGCCTTCGGACAACTGCTTGATAGCTTCTTCCCTAGATAACGCTTTCCTATATGTCCTATCAGAAGTCATGGCATCCCAGGCATCAGTTATGGCCAGTATTCTAGCGCCCAATGGAACGTGACCATTCCCAATATCACCGGGGTAACCGGAACCGTCAATACCTTTGTGGTGATACAGCACCATTTCTGCACATTTCTGCAATCCCGCAATAGGTCTTAGTATATCGTGACCATACTCAGGGTGTTGTTTTACTAACTCGAATTCCTCTGTGGTCAGCCGTCCGGGTTTTTTCAGGATGTTATCCGGAATTCCGATCTTACCGATGTCATGAAGGATTCCTGCCTTATACAGATCCTCCAGCTGCTCAGAAGACAGGCCGATTTCCTTGCCCAGCCACACGGAATACTCCGCCACTTTTTCGGCGTGGTTAGCTGTATAAGGATCTTTCGCATCTATGGTACGTGCAAACGAGGAAGTCAGCTCTTTTAGAGTGGTATCAAGCTCCGCGTTTGTTCTCAACAACTGTCGGTTCTTTACTAATAGCAAGGAACTGCTTATCCCGGAAATGTACCCGGTGAAGGCAAAAAAGGCTGCTCTTAACATCCAATTACCGGTCTCCTGCATTACTCCGGCCACAACATCACTTGGCATTAGTGGGCCGCACAACAAACCGGAAACCAGACCCGTTACACTGCCCCACGCCCTACCTTTAACTACCCCAGTAATAACAATGGGAAGGTAAAACAGATTGGGAAACGATGTCTTAGCTCCTCCGGATAGATAAACTGAAAAGGTTACGGCTAACAAAACCAAACCCAAAATACCTACATAAGTTATCAATGACTGTGTCTTCCTCAATTGTCGGCGTCCTTCTTGAATAAGGAGCAACAGTCTTTCCAACCAGGACTCGGCCACTTCCCTCTCCACTACTCCAATTCCCTCACAATCTTTTGTCTTAATACCCCAGGTCACCAAATCTGGGAAACTTTACAGCACCTTGTTAAGTTAATGTATAACCAGGTGTCCACGATCATTAATTCGAGCCACAACGTAGTTATCTCCACTGCCAAATTTGTAACTACTACTTCCAACTTGTATGGTCACATTGGGATGAACTTTATTAATCTTGATTGTTCCTTTTGCATCTACCCTAAGCAAAGTAGGCGTTCCTGCTAACGACCCTGCTTCGTTGACGATTGCTTCCTTTCTCGAATATACAACCCCGCCCCTTACCACACCCGGTCTTCCCTGAACATGCACAGCCCGCCCAGCATACAAATGCGACTGGTAACACCCTGGCCCAAAGACAATTATATCACCACTGGCCTCAACGTACGTACCCTGAACATAGCAAGCTTTAAAAGACAATCTATCTTCATTCGTTTCACTCATGCTCTCATGGAAACCCCTAGCTATTTTGGTCACCATAATGAGTTTACCAATACCTGCGTTCTCTGGTTTGCTACCTCCCTGCAGCAATTCCTGCAATGGGGTAAGGACATCCCAGACCTCTTTGGCAGACATTCCTTCGACTCCTTTGTAGCCAGCGGTAAGGTGTTCTATCAATTCCCGAACACAACGGAACTTGCTATCCACCAGTTTCTGCAGAACCAGCACCCAACCTTGCCGGGCTATCACTTGAGCCAACTCAGGATGCTGAGTCATCTGAGTCATGATTCTCGTGCAGTCTTCTAGTTTTTGTGTCAGTCGCTCCCAATCTGTACAGTGTTTTAAATGCAGTAAACCAACACCGCCAGCTTGTACTGAGCCACCTATTAGATTCTTATATACTACTACTCGTCCGCTGGCCTTCAGCGAGGCATTGTTTGCATTTCCCATAATATCAATATCGCCACCTGCTTCCACAGCCATGTTATCTTCCACATTACCCTTGACCACCACATCGCCATCGAACTTTATGTTTCCGGTGCTAAGTTTCACTCCTTGTTCCTGCACTAGCACCGGGAAGACTACTATCCGGCCCTGTACCATGGCCGGGCGCCCATTTCGCGTGGCAACAACACTCATGTTGTCAACCACCTTGCACCCCTCGCCTGCTTTCAGTTCAACATCCTTGGGTTTAGGTGGAGCTAAGACTTCGCCGGTTACAGAAAGCCCCGGCTTCCCAGGTCGTAGAGAATGTTTTACCGCCAGTTCGTCCCCGACCTTAACCGTAGGTACGTGAATAAGCTTGCGCCAATCGATCTTCTGTGAATCGTCCGTCGGTATATGAAAACTCGTCTCTTGCTCAAACTTTAGCTCTACAGAAGCATCTTGACCGGGAGTCGGTGCTAGCCCGCGCGCCACAACCCGAGGTGCATCGGTAGGGTTGGCCATTAGAGCCGCAATGGCACCGACATCAATACCTACAACAATACCTTGATTCTTAAGCGCCATCGTCACCTGGCGAGGGTCAACAGTGGGAGGGCTCTCCTCTATTATGTCTTCGTCGATTAGGTCCCGGATGAACGGTAAATCTTTGAGGGAACAGTAATCGCCGGATATTGTTGGCTTAACGCCAGCCGTAGCCGTAAGTCCATTGGGTGCAATCTCAATTGTTATCTTTGTTTGTCCGGGTTTGACTGTTTCTGCCGCAATTCCGCCAGTACTGCCTATGCCTGCCACATCTTTGCCGACAGCGTTTCCTGCGGTAGACACATTCATCCCCCCCAATGGCAATTACTTGACTTTATCTATCCATAACCCGTCGCACACAAAAAACCAGACTCCTCCGTCTGGTTTTCCGGTAAATCCATTCGTATCATCTAGTACCGGCAACCCAGCCGCCATAACCAAAACACGGTGTTAGGCCTGTGGTTTTGCGTCTCCGCCTTTCGACGGATTTGCCCTTGACGGTGATAAATTCACTAAACCTTCTTAACACTAGCACCCAAAATTGACTACCATAATAAGAACCTCATGCTTGTCAACTATACCTACGTCCCAGTAATCAGTAGGTATTAAGTGCTGCCCCGATCACACACTCTAGTCAATAAATACTAATCTTGTTGTTAATTATAATGCTTTATGGCATATAGTGTCAAGTAACCCCTGACCTGACCAGGGTAGACAGGCCATGCTAAAGTAAAACAGGCACTGATAAAAGTAGGAGTCTCTGGGGTATTATCTAAGTGGTCAAAACCAGAAAATGACCCCGAAAGGAAACTTCCCACCCAATGACATTATGCCGGAAGCTAAAGGAATAAAGAACCAATAACCGTACTGTCAATGCTCTTTTTAGGACGCGACACTGTATATGCTTCTCCCAGCCCCGTAGTAGCACTCGTAAACGTGTTGGAAAACAGCGGCAGCCTTGGCCTCGTAAATTTCCGTGGTGTAAACCGCCGGCAATCCCTTATCCAAGATTTTCTCAATGGTAACCCGTACCTGAGCCCGGTCCTGCTGCCGCTTGCGCCAGTCGAGAATTAGCTTCTCGCGCTTTAGAGTCTCCAGCAGCTCGCGGGCCGTCTTCTTAACCTGCTCCCGTTCCTTCCTGGTAAGGTCGATTTCAGGTTTGGTAAGAAGATCAAATAGGGCCAGCTCCTCTTCGCTGAGCTCTTCGCCCACAGCCCGCTGTTCTTCTTTTGTAAGGCTCTGGGCAAATTCCATCAGGCGACGGAAGAGTTCTTCAACGTTGATGCTCCCGGAATTGTACTCATCGATCATCCTTTGAAAGCGTTCCAGATAGTCTATCCTGGTGCGATTCAGGCGGACCATCTTGTGCAGATGCCGAGCAACAGTGGCCTTGGCCCGCTCCAGCTCGGTAAACTTGCGTCCGCGCTCGAATCTGTCTTTAAGGCTCTCAAAATCAATTTGGCTAAGGTTGACCAAAGGCTGGCCTTCCTTGATTATATATCCTTTGGCTGCTATGGAGCGATCCAGGAGACCTTCTACCTGATACATAATCTCCGAAATATCTACCGGGGCGCTCAAAGCACGGATCTTCTGTGCCAAGACCCGAATCAGGCCGCAATGGGCCTGCAGCTCCTCGCCTGCCGGGTCCGGAAGGATTGCCTTGTAGAGTCGGTCAACGTTGTTGGCGCAATTAAGATAGTGCTTCTTCTCCTCTTCCGAGGCTACCAGAGCCTCAACGGCATCGTCCAGCAAAGAAATCCGCTCAAATCCCTGCGCCTCGATTATGGCTTGCAACTGGACACCCTGCTTCTGGCAAAGTTCCCTGGCCTCCCCGATAGCATGTTTCAGCGCCGCCACCAAAGCCTCCTTGTCCTGGACCGGGCTCTCTCCCTCCCCCTTGTCGCCACCGGCCCCGTAGATGGCCAGCGCCTTCTCCAGATTTCTGAAAACGCCCACGTAGTCTACGATCAGGCCGCTCACCTTGTCCCGGTAGACCCGGTTGGCTCGAGCGATAGTCTGCATCAAGGTATGGTTGCGCATGGGCTTATCCAGGTAGAGAGTAGAGCAAGAAGGCACATCAAAACCGGTGAGCCACATGGCACAAACAAATACCAGTCGAAACGGATCAGCAGGATCCTTAAACTTGGTTTCCATATCCTCCTCAACCATCCTTTTGCGGTGCGGACGGATATCGAGGCCTTTTTGATCCATATCGTGGATTTCATTCTGAGACGGGGACACAATCACCGCCATGTCAGTCTCTTCAAGTAACTTGATGTTCTCTTTTATCCCAGGCCATTCTTCTTCCGGAGCCCGCCTGAGCTGCAAGCTAAGCTCTTTAATCTTTTTCATCCAGTGCTTCCGTACCTTGTCGTACATGCGTATAGCCGTGGCCTTATCGATGCAGATGACCATAGCCTTGCCCTGGAAGCCCCGGCCAATAAAGTGATCTACTATGTCCGCCGCCACCGCCTCCAAGCGGTCATCTCTGGTAATGAGATGGTACTGGCAGGCAAACTCTCTTTCTACCTTCTTCTCCTGCTCTTCGTCCAGTGCCGCCGCATCAAGCAAATCGGCCATATCTTCATTGAGATCCTGGTTGGTCAACTGCAGTTCGGGGATGCGGTTTTCGTAGTACAGGGGCACGGTAGCCCCGTCCTCCACCGACTGGCGAAAGTCATAGATGCTAATGTAGTCGCCAAAAACCTGCCGGGTTTTCTCTTCGCCCACAATCA
Source organism: Bacillota bacterium (assembly GCA_012837285.1). Lineage (NCBI taxonomy): Bacteria > Bacillati > Bacillota > Bacillota bacterium. The sequence continues at coordinate 687 of DURJ01000030.1, read as the reverse complement.
GCGGGGTGCCGGTAAAGGCAATAAACGAGGCCTTGGGCAGTGCCGTGCGCATATTCAGGGCCAGGGTATCATACTGGCTGCGGTGGGCCTCGTCGGTAATAACGATAATATCGTCCCGCTCCGACAGTACCGGGTGCTCTTCGCCCGGCTCGGTGCGGAACTTATGAATCAGGGTAAAGATATAGCGGTGATCCTCGCGCAGCAGTTGGCGCAGATGCCTGCTACTGTCGGCCTGGGCTTTCCCTTCGGTAACAACACTGGTGGAGGTAAAGTTCTTATAGATCTGATCATCCAGCTCCTTGCGGTCGGTAACCACTACAAAGCTCCAATTGCCCGGCACCTTACGCAGCACCTTCTGGGAAAAGAAGATCATGGATATGCTCTTGCCGCTCCCCTGAGTATGCCAAAATACCCCCAGGCGCCCTTGCCGCTGCTTCATTTCGGCCAGGGCTCTAAGGGCGCAATTCACACCCAAGTACTGGTGGTTTTTGGCCACCAGCTTAACCTGCCCTCCGGGCACCTCCATGAACAGGGTGAAGTTTTCCACCAGGTCCAGCAGCCTCGCCGGATCACAGGTGCCCCTAAGCATCGTCTCCAAGGAAATGCGCCCCGGCTCCGATTCGCACTCCACCTTTTTCCACTCGGCAAAGTGCTCCCAGCCGGCGGTGATGCTGCCCACCCGGCTCT
>DURJ01000029.1 GCA_012837285.1 Bacillota bacterium | reverse complement strand
CGCTGCGCTTTATCCCAGTTTTTCACCTGGAATTGGAACAGGTAAGGAACGCCCAGATGGCCAAAGGAATTGAGCTTGAAGGTCTTTCACCAAGAAACTTACTGCGGGCAGTCAGATACCTTTTCGTGCCGCTGGTTATTTCGACCCTGAGCCGCGTGGATAACCTGACTATCTCTATGGAGGGACGTGCCTTTGGCTTGTACCCTGTAAGGACTTACATGTCCTCACAAGCCCTGTCTACAAAAGACAAACTGGCCATCCTAGTAACCCCTCTATTTTTTCTGTGGACATATTTGATTTTCCAATAGCAAAGTAAATGTTACAAAATAAAATCCTCCTGGTAAAAATAGTGTTTGGAGTCAAACACCAAAACCAGGAGGCGGGAAAACATGACCAATATCTTTGATTATTCACCCATTAACTTGTACCCATTAAAACAAAAGTCGCACAACCGCAATTTTTCCCCTGATTTAGTCTTGTAGGTATTGAGAGTATCCTCCTGACCGCAGGAATCACAGATACCCTTTGATGAACAACCCACAGTTACAATTCCCATAAACAGCACGAGACACAGTATCACCAACGCTACCACTGGTTTTTTGAACTTCATCCCGATACTCCTTTCTACACTATGTATACAATCGGTATATGCGAATTGCAAATCCACCGTATCCCTTTAGCGATCATTGATAACCTTAGAGTTCTAGAACTATCTACGTTTCGACGATATCACAAATGCCAGGGCACGTCCAGGAAATTAATACCAGTCTTGCGTGAAATGGCAAGCATCTAGCTAATAATACGAAAATACACTTTTCGAGCCCTATTTGGAAAGCTATCGTCCTTCATAGATATAATGCATAAGGCATATTTAAAAGGCAGAGTAGCATATGCACCACCCTGCCTTTAACGGCATGGCCTCAAAATCATTCTCCTTTCCACATTGGGAGGCATACCCGTTCCCAGATATACCCTAACGGCCTAATCTCCCACCTGACGGCTTCGGGCGAATAGGCTCGGAGTGAGGTTAACGTGTAAATTATCCCCCCGCTAATGAATACATGATGACTACTTCATCACCGTCTTTTAGCACTGTGTATTTTTCCGCTCTTGTTCTATTTACCATAAATGTAGCCGCCTCCAGCAACTCCTTATCCTGGCCTTCCAGCTGATCTCTTATTATATGAAGCAGTTGTTCAACTGAAGCATTAGCGGGCAACTCTAAACAATTTGCCTCCGGTCCTAAATTTGCCATCGGTATTCCGAAGTATTTTACTTTTATTTTCACTGCATCGCCGCCGTGTAAAGATCCTTAATTACTTCATCCATGTAGCCGAGTTTCTGTAAAGATTCCAAGGACGGTTTTCCTGTCTTCAAGTCCCAGTCAGCAGTAGCAAAGAAGTTGCGGCCCAGCTGTTCGTTATCCACTGTAACACCGGCCAGTGGGCCTGCGGTGAGCGGCGGCTTCCCTACGGCACGATCAGAGATGGTGCAATCGGCCGGTTTAATCCCTTCCCGCAAATTAAACGCCTGGCGCATATTAAGAATGCGTAGTCCAGTGTTAAAGCTGTCTTCAGGCGTAAAAGGCAAGCCGGTTATTGCTTCTGTATATCGGTAAAATATCTCCGGTGACACTCCCACAATGGGAGCAAACATACAAAAACCAAGGCAGTTAAGGACCTCTTGAAAAGTAGTGGCTCCTAAATCTACCGCTCCGGTATTTTGGTAATTATATTTCTGCTCCGGCGGTTGGCTTAGTTGTGCCAGTCCCACTCCGCCCTTAACGTGACGTCCCGGTGTAGGATCATACTGATAGGTCCGGGCCAGACCGGGTCCCAGTCGGGGATCGTGCATGGGAAGTTCGATGCCGGAGGCAGTTTGCAGATACTGGCTCCCCTTGCCCCATGCTTTAGCGGCATAGGCGGAACCATGGGCTAATACGGCGCCACAGCCTTCTCCGTCCGCCATTTTTTGTAGGAGAGCCACAATGGCCTCACCGTTGCCCCAGGTTAAATCAATACCGTCTAAATCTTCTGGGGTAAGAACTCCTTTGTCGTAGCACTCCATGGCCCAAGCAATAGTCATGCCGGCAGAAATCGTATCCAGTCCATAACGATTACAAATCTCGTTGGCTTTTAAGATGGCGTCTTCTTCATCACACAGCAACGTAGAACCAAAAGCGGCTGCGGTTTCATATTCGGGACGCTCTGTCTCTTTAAGTGGCCAGCGCCCGGACTTAACCTCATATTCGGCACCACAACCAAGCGGACAGTTGTAACAGCTGTACTTCTTTGTCTTATGCTTATCAAGGGTAGTGGCAGTTACCTTTTGGGCGCTTTCTTCACCGAAATCGATGATACCCACACCACCCCAGTTTTTAACCGGTGAGTCACCGCTTAAAGCTGAGGCCCCAGTTCCGACTCCAGTGCCAAATGTACCAAAGCCTTCCGCCACCGGGTTTCCTTTCATCATGGCGCTTACTTCTTTGTTGATCTCTACAATTTTGTCCGGGCAAGCCATGGACACCTCGCCGGTTCCACGCACTGCAATTGCCTTTAACCTTTTAGAACCCATGACTGCACCGCCGCCGCCCCGACCGGGAGCCCGGTGCCCATCGTTAATCGGACAAGAGATAAGTGCCATCCTTTCCCCTGCCGGTCCAATAGTTACTACCCGTACCCTAGAGTCCCCAGTTTCCTCTTGCAGGGCTGCCCACGTCTCTTTGGCATCCTTACCCCACAAATGCGAAGCATCTCTGATTTCTGCTTTTCCGTCACTTATCCATAAATAAACAGGCTTTTGGGCTATGCCGGAGACAAAAACAGCGTCATACCCGGCTTTTTTTAGTTCCGGTCCAAAATAACCGCCGGAGTTGGCATCGTTCCAGCCGCCGGTCACCGGTGATTTATGCACTATCGTATAGCGTCCGCTAAAGAATGCTTTTGTGCCTGGAGCCGGGCCAGGAATAAAGCCTAGCACGCTGTCCGGTCCCAAAGGATCAGTGCCGGCCGGCATCATCTCGTACAAAATCTTCGCTCCAAGACCATAGCCACCAAGGAAATTCCAAGCCAGTTCCTCTGTTAGTTCCTTCTCCTTTAACTCACCGCTGGTAAGGTCCACAAACAGCATTTTGCCTGTGTAGCCACCTAACATGTTTATCCTCCCTCCCATCCTGTAATCCTACGCCCTCACAAATCCCTCCCTTGATGTCAATAACCAAAACAAAGGTATCGCCGTCTGATTATTCTGCACACCTAATAGCTGTTATATGGCTACGTTATTATTAACGTTCAAGAATACTGTCTCTATACTTGGTATTCAACCTTGCATCATAACATTCCTTCATAAAACAGCCATGCTCAGGTGGGTTTTCAATTAAAAATTGCTCTCTAATTAGCCTCTGTGCGGCTTTCCCTGTCATTGCTGCTTCATTAGGTACCCGGAAACCACATGGAAAATGGAAAAAAGAAGAACGCTGTACCAAACGCTCTTCTTCCTATATTAGTAACAAGTACTACAAAAATTCCAGTGCTGCTTGACCGCAGTAACAACCTAAAACGCTTAAAACAATACTCCAGGGCAAAATCCCGAGCAAGGTGTAAAGCAAAAATGTGTTTAACCTCATAGTGGCCAGCCCAGCCAGGTAGGAGATATAATTGCCGAAAAAGAAAGGACGCCCGAAACAAACAACCCAGTTACCATAGCGGTCGAACCATGATTCAGCCGTCTGGAAGGTCTTGGTAGAGAGGAAGATGTACCGGCCGTACTTAAAAAGCAGCTTGCGTCCTCCGTACTTGGCCAGATAGTACGGTATAAGAGTCCCCAAGCAATAGCCCAAAGCGGCACAGACGGCAATCATTGATAGACTGAGGTTGGATCTT
>DURJ01000028.1 GCA_012837285.1 Bacillota bacterium | reverse complement strand
GGGCGGGAGTATCTTTATAGGATAATAGACTGGTAGGGACAAGTTTCGCCACTCCAGTGAAAAACTCCTGCTTTACCGGCACTGACAACTTTCAGGCAGAAGAGGCTGCCCCCCAAACTGGTCCGGGACAGCCTCTATTCCTGACATTAGACATAACCTATAATCCTTGGACTTTATACATCATTTCTTCGTTATAGCTGGTGACGACCCGCATATAGTCGTTAAACTCTGCATTTACTTCATCGTCGCCGGTATCCACTAATAACGGTTGCCCTCTTAGGGAGACGATCTTGTTCTTGGTGGCAATGATCCTGATATTCTTCTTTCCTACTTTTTGTATCACCTTAGCGCTGAGCTGCTGATTACCTCGACCAAAAATGTAGCCTTGGCCACCGATGACAGTTACAATGATCTTGGTCTGTTGACCATCTAGGTGTCTTAGAATCTCTTGTTCGCTTACGTCGCTGGCTACCAGCCGGCGGTTCTTTATTAGGTCCACTCCCAATAGGGTGTTGGGCAGGTCTAGTTTATCCATGATGGGTCGGGTGGAGGTGCCGGGGCCGATAATATACAAAACGTCCAGTTCCATCTCATCTATGATCCTGTCAGCTACAGCATCGAGAGCCGCTTCTTCTCCTTCGGTTCGGCCGGCTTTGAGGCTTTGCACTAATTGGCGTTCGTACGGAACCTGTAGATAGCCGTATAATTCTGCTGTCACCTGACCTTGTCGGAAAGCTTCTTCATCTATGTCCATAACTTCTGCTTCCCTCAGGGTCTCTAATTCCCCCTGAAGATATTTCAGCGCTACCTCACCGGCACTGCGAGGATGATTAGCATAGACGGCTGAATGAATCTTTACCCCAGCCGGTATTCCCAGGGCTGGCATCTTGGCCCCGATGGCATTATATATGTTCCGAGCGGTACCGTCACCGCCGGCAAAAAGCAGGAGATCCACTCCGAGATTAAGCATGTACCGTGCTGCCTGTTCGGTATCTTCGGGCCCGGTGTCATCCTTTCGGTCACCGATAACTGTGGGAACAAATCCTGCGGCCACTGCTTCATTTTCGCCCATATCGCCGGGACAGGTAATGATCCTGAGTTTGTCTCGCAGCGGGGTTAGGATTTCCAGGGCCTTGATGGCCTTTTTGGGGGCCTCGGGTTCGGCCCCCAACTCTCGCGCCCGTTGTAGGATCTCTGTCCCGTCAGTCCCTTTGAGACCCACCTTGCCCCCCATGCCGGCAATCGGATTGACGATAAACCCTAGTTTCAAAGTACTACACCACTTTCCGCTATTGTATTAGAGCTAGAACCGAAAGACTGTGCAAGCCTGCCACTTTATATTCTATATCACTATGGACGACAATGAAGGTTTAGATCCTTCGTTTCCTCTGAATTTCTATACGATGCCCGCACCACGATAAAGGAAAGAATTTCCTGTCTTTCTGAAGGAGCAAAGCGACTGAAGAATCTGGAAGAAGATCCTTCAGGCAAAGCCTTCAGGATGGCAACAAAGCAGATCTTTCATAGCAACGACGACCCAGGCCATCTTCTATACCATTTTGTGTCCGGCTATTTCTTGTACTTTCTCTTATAAGCTCTCCAGGTTAGGGCCCATTTTTCCGGATCATCTAATTCCTCCGGCCGTGCCCGTCTTCTGCTGGCGCACTTATGAGGTGCTGTCTTGACCAGCTCCGGATCTTGGCGAGCTTCTTCAGCTATTTTTGCCAGTACAGCTGCATATGTTTCCAAATCAGCTTTGGAGAACGTCTCGCACGGCTCCAAGGTGAAGGGTTCCGGTACTACCCACGGATGGTGACTGGTCCAGTAGTGCTGGATACCGTAATCACCGATCCTACACATGACATCAACGGTGCCTACCCCTGTTTCCTCTTCTAGTTTTTCCCAGCTGTAGCGAACCTGTTCCAGCCGCCGCCGTCCTTTGGCATACCAAGTGGTAACTCCGGGGATCTCTTCTACTTTCTTTTGGAAGTAGTTGTTGTTGAGCACTGAGATCTCGGCTACCTCTTTCAGGCCGTCGGCACCCAGCATCATAATCCAGGAATACGCTTTCACGATAACTGGTGCCACGCCGAAGAAACCCCTTACCTTGCCGATGGTGTCGGGCCGATCGTAATCTAAATAATACTTGCCGTCAGCCAACTCCACCGTGGGCACCGGTAAGAATTGGGCCAAATGGTCCCTTACGCCCAATGCCCCGGTTCCGGGACCGGAACAACCGTGGGGCGTAGAGAAAGTCTTGTGCACGTTGAAATGACACATATCAAAACCGGCTTCTCTAGCCCGGGCTATCCCCAGCATACCGTTAGCATTGGCCTGGTCATAGAAGCAAAGGCCGCCGGCATCATGAACCGTTTTTACAAACTTATCGATTTGACGATTATATATCCCCGTGTCTTCAGGATTGGTGATGAAGATGGCCGCTGTACGTTCCGATACTGCCTCCTGAAGGGCTTCCAGATCGGGTACTCCTGTCTCTTCGTTGGGATAAAGGGTTATGATCTTGAATCCGGCCGTGGCCGGTGTGGCCGCGTCACAAGGGTGGGAGAAGATGGTGGTTATGACTTCGTTACGCTGCTCTAATTCCCCTCTGGATTCGTGGTAAGCTCGAATTATCGAGGCAGCGGTGTACACGGCGTGCGAGCCCCCGCCGGGTTGCAGGGTAAATCTATCCATCCCCGATATCTCTTTCAAGAACCGTTCAAACTCATAATAGATCTGTAGCAGTCCCTGCATGGTATCTTCAGCCTGAGAGGGATGAATGTGGTGTATTAGGGCCGCCAATGCTTCATTTATTCGCGGATTGTATTTCATGGTACAAGTTCCTTGGCTGATGTCATTGTTTAGGTTGGCCCCCAGTGTTTCCTGGGAAAGATGCAAGTAATGGGCCAGAACATGCTTCTGGGATACCTCCGGTAAGGGAGGAGCTTCCCGGCGGCGCATATTTTCCGGCAGTTTCCCTAATACATCCCCGGCTTTATCCTTAACCTCCTGTTCCGGTAACGGCACCAGTACTCCGCGTTCACCCGGTGTAGACAGCTCATATATAATCGGTTCATCCCATCGGGCCTGATGGTAGTTTTCCCGAATCTTTACCTGTGCCATCTGTTTGGATACCTCCTTTTGTTTAATTTGGTTAAGCTAATACCTGCCGAAGCGCATCCACCAGCCGGTGAATGTCGGCTTGGGTGTGAACTTCCGTGATGCAGAACAGAGCGCTGTTACCCAGTTCCGGGAATTTGACGCTAAGGTCTTTCCCGCCGAAGATTTTATGTTCCAACAGCTGTTTGTTTATGTCGGCCACCTTTTTCCCGGTGGCGTCGAAGTCCACCACAAACTCTTTGAAACTGGGTGAACTCAGCACCGGCACCTTGATACCCGGGATAGTCTTGAGTAGCTCAATAGCATAGGCTACCCGCTGCATAATACCTTCGCCCAACTCTGCCATCCCCTGGGGTCCCATTAGGGCCAGATAGACACCGGCAGTAATTCCCCACAGGGCTGTTTGGGTGCCCAAAAAGTCCTTGGCATGCTCCCTGGAAGCATACGATGTCCGCTCAAAGTAGACATCGCCGAAGCCGTATTCCCCTTCAGCCACGGTGGGAGTTAGGCCCCAAAGTTGGGTCGGGTATTCGGCCACATATTTTTCCTCATCGCGAGAGGCAATAAAGCCAGCCAAACCGCCGCCGGCATTCATGTGGATACCCAGAGGCTGCAAATCCCCACAGGCAATATCAGCTCCATATGAACTGGGAGGGGACAAGACTCCCAAGGAGCTGGGGTCGGCACCTACTAGGCACAGAGCCCCATTATTATGAGCTATGGCTGCAATGTCCTCCGCTTGGGTTTCAATAGAACCTAGGTAAGACGGGTTTTCGAAATAAACTGCTGCCGTGTTGGCAGAAATTTTTGCCTTGAAATCTTCTAGATTTAGCAATCCGGTTTGTTGGTCGTAATCGACAAATTGAAGTTCTAAATTAGGTTTTACTAAGTTCTGAATGCATAAATAACGGTCAGGGCTGATGGTCTTGGTTACCAGTACCTGGTTTCTGCCGGTGATCCTAGCTGCCATTCGCATTGAGTACCCAGCTGCCATGCCCCAATCAAAGGTAGGGGTGCTCACCACGTCAAAACCCAGGAGGTCCCCCACCATGCTGGCGTACTCAAACATAGCTTGGAACTTGCCATGGTCGGCATAGGCATCACCTACGTACGCAGTCAAAAACTCATCCCGCGAGTTAATAGTGTCGCACACTTCCGGTACATAATGCTGCCAGGTTCCGCCACCGAGGAAGTTTAAATACTCTGTGCAGGTTTTGTTTTGGGCTAAGATTCCTTCCACATGCCGCCGCAGTTCATACTCCGACAACAGAGGCTCAGGCAAATTCATAGTCCCTTTAAAGCGTAAATGTTCGGGAATTTCGGCATAAATTTCTTCCACGCTTTTTAGGCCTAGTTCCTTTAGCATTTGTATCTTAACTTCCGGTACCGAGTTAGGAATGTAAGGATACACCACTTTACTCATTCTCATCCCTCCGTTATTAAATTTTGGTTACCCTTCCCAAGGATCTTTGGTAAAAATCTCCTCCCATTCCATTTTGAGGGCTCGATTATATAATAACAGAAGACACTACCTTTTTCAAATATTTACATGTTATAATTTGATTCCTTTGTCTACAAATCTTGTACCCCTACTCGCCTTGGTAGTAGCGCCTACGGCTGAAACGGCTGAAGCGGCCAACTTGACTGTCTTGGTGAAAATCGGTAGTATTGGGAATAAGAACATGTAGGGAAAGAGGGTGTTAGCATGGGACGTGCTCCAACTCGTGAAGAAGCTTGCCAGCTTCTGCGGAAGTACAACAAAGACCAAAGCCTAATTCGCCATGCCCTGGCAGTGGAAGCAGTGATGCGCCATTTTGCCGAAGTGCTGGACGAACCCGAGGTGGAAAAATGGGGAATTATCGGCCTGGCACATGATATTGACTATGAACTGTACCCGGATGAACACTGCCAGAAGGCTCCCGAAATCTTGCAAGAACATGGTTGGCCGGAAGACTACATCCATGCAGTGGTGAGTCACGGCTGGGGAATATGTTCCGATGTGGAGCCAGTGGAACAAATGGAAAAAGTGCTGTATACAATTGATGAGCTCACCGGGCTTATTTTCGCCACCGCCCTTATGCGCCCCAGTAAGAGTATTCTGGACCTAAAGACCAAATCGGTGAAGAAGAAATGGAAGCAAAGAAGCTTTGCCGCCGGGGTAAATCGGGAAGTGGTAGAAAAAGGCGCTCAGATGCTTGGTCGGGACTTGGATTTTATCATCACCGAAACCATCGCCGGCATGCAGAAAGTGGCCGAGGACATCGGTCTCAAGGGTGATCTTTGATTTTGTTCCCACTATAGCTTTGGCCATGACAGCCTAGGATCTAAGACGGAACCCCCTGGCTTGGTCCGAGCCAGGGGGATGACTATTTGATAGGTTTACTGGCTTGTCTGGAAACGTGTCTCCGTGCCGTCCTGTTCCCATACCACGGGACTGTCTTTTATGGACCGGGTTCTATCCCAACCCGAAAAGTGCGTTAGTAAAAGGAGGTTTCAGCATTAATGGGAAACATGAAAGAGGTTAATCTGACCGATGTAACTCCGGCAGTAATCTCCCAGCTAGGTCAAGGCGGCGCCTTTCTCACGGTGGCCCTTGGCGACAAGGTAAACACCATGACGGTGGGCTGGACTACGCTCGGGCGTATGTGGAATAAGCCCATTTGCGTGGTACCGGTGCGGTTTTCGCGCTATACGCGCCAGCTAATCCAAGAGGCCGATTCTTTTACCTTAAGCGTACCTCTGGACGGTAATCTTCGGGAAGCCCTCGCTTATTGTGGTAGCAAGTCCGGTCGGGATGTGGACAAATTTCGGGAGCTCGACCTAAAACAACGGCCGGGGACAGTATCCTCGCCTGGCATCGACGGTTGTGACATTATTGTGGAATGTCGGGTTGTACACAAGCAAACCCTGGAACCACTTAACCTGGCACCGGAAATCAAAGACAAATGGTATGTGGATGATGACTATCATATCTTGTTCTACGGCGAAGTGGTCAAAGTTTACGCCCAGCAATAACTTGGATCGCGCGGGCACGGCGACCCGCCCCTACACTTACTGCTTTTCGCCTGTCATTAATGCCCGGCCGTACTCTCTGATAGAAAATCTTGGGGGTTGGTTTCCCTGATCATCTGAATGAATTCTTCTGCTAGCTGGGGATCGAACTGAGTACCGGCGCAGCGCTTTATTTCAGCCAGGGCTTGCTGCTGGGACATAGCCATGCGGTACGGTCGGTTTGAGATCATGGCATCGTAGGCATCTACCAAGGCCAAGATGCGACACTCCAGGGGGATGTTGTCGCCCTTAAGACCCAGGGGATAACCCTGGCCATCCCAGCGTTCATGATGACACAAGACAAGTCGGGCAATGTGAGCCAGGTCCGGGGATGAGCTGGCGATACGGTAGCCTTTCTCCGGATGCTGTTGCATAATGGTTCGTTCCTCCCCTGACAGGGTGCCGCGCTTGAACAAGATGCTATCGGGAATACCTACCTTCCCTACGTCATGAACTCGAGCCAATAGAGCCAAGTCGGCCTGTTCCCGCTCGGATAAACCAAGTCGTCGGCCTAGTTTAGGACATAAGTCCTGCAGGCGCTCAGCATGGAGCTTGGTAGTATAATCACGCTCAGCCAAAGCCGCTGTCAAAGCATTCACCAGCTGGTTTTTCCGTCTAATGCTGCGATGCAGTTTATCACCCAGCATGCGATCGTCTGCTTTCTTGAACGTCTCCTGTAAGGATTCTCGCTCGTAGGAAGTAGCAACACCGATAGAAAGGCTAACTGGCAAGCGCGGGTTTGTGCTATTGTGGTCATTAAGCGCTAAGCGAATGCGCCTAATCACAGCCTCAGCCACTTCTTCGCCGCTCTTGGTTAAGATAGCCCCAAATTCATCCCCGCCAATACGGGCAACTAAGTCCCCGGCACGAACAGATCTTTTAAGAATGCCGGCACAGGCCTTGAGCAGTTCATCACCATAGGGATGTCCCATGGCATCGTTGATCAGCTTAAGTCCATCTAAATCGGCTGTCAGTACAGTAATTGGAAAACTGGCGTCATCGAGCTCTTTCAACTGTTGTTCAAACCGAGCCCGATTAAACAGCCCCGTGAGTGCATCGTGCCAGCCAAGGTATTCCAATTTCTCTTCGTGCTTCTTGCGCTCGGTAATATCCCAAGCGACACCGCAAAACCCGGTGACTTCCCCGCTCTTGTTTTTTATCGGTGTAATTGAAAGCTCGGCAAACCGCAGCTGACCCATCTTATGTTTAAGTTCTAGAACTAAGCCTTGGCGAGGTTGTCCGGTTACATAAACATGATAAAACATACGGACAGCAACACGTGGTGTTTTGACTAGCTGACGAAAATTTTTACCCACCAAAGCCCCCGGTTCGTAACCGAGCAACCGGCAAGCAGCATCGTTGCAGAAGGTAATGGTTCCAGTTACATCCAGTTCGTAGTAGCCTTCCTGCAAGGTAGCCACTATCTGGCGATATCTGGTCTCTGATAGGCGCAGTGCCTCTTTAGCCTGAACCTGTTCGGTAATATCGGTGACCGTTTTTAGAACCCCTTTAAACGTCCCATCTTCGTGTCGCACTGGATAGGCGCGAACGTCCAAAATGCGGCCGCTGGAAGACGCTATCACCTGCTGCTTCGGCTCCCCTGTCTGAAGGAGCTCCAGGGCCAGACAATGGTCACATGATCCACAGTGCCCTTTCACTGTCTGGTAGCAATACTTACCCACCATCTGATCAGGGGTCAAGCCCACCGATTGGGCCGCACTGGCATTAGCCCATTTTATGCGCCGGTTCTTATCGATAAACAACAACTGTTCTGCCAGGCTGTCCAGTATCACCGCCTTTTCTCGTTCGGCCGCTTTAAGATCGTCTCTAATCTTCTTTTGCCCCACAATCCCTTCTACCGTGCGAGCCAAGATGAGGCCCAGGCGACGCTCTTGGGGTGACAAGGGCTGGTTACATTCTATGTACAAATAACCTAGGTATTTGGGCTGGAAATCGTAGACCAGGCAATGATCCCCTGCTCTGTTCAGGCAGGACTGTACTTCGTCGCTATCCTTAAATCCCCAGGTAAGTACCGCCTGCTCTCCGTTTCTTTCCGGCAAAGCTAGGGCGACCCGTAAGGCCCCAAACAGGCGGCTCGTCTTTTCCACGAGCTCAGCTAATAAACCGTTGGCAGTCTGGGGATAAGAAAACGAGGTCACATCGTACAAAGCAAGTAATTCCGTCATGGCTCGCGTCAAAGCCTCACCCTCCAACTGGTCGAATCAACGCTCTCTAAAGCTTGGACAAGTTCTCGTTCCAAGGTTTCGCCCAGTAGATAATGGCGCGAAACACAGTCGAAAATAAGCATCACTTTTGGCTGAGCTACTGCGGCAAAAGTGGTGCGTACAGTTTTGCGCGCCTCACGCGACAGGTCACCTTCTATGTCTGGAATCATCATAGTAGCCACGGTATTAGAAGGTATTTCTGTGACGAAAACTATGCTGCCATCAGCCTCTACTCGTAACGGATCACGAATTAAGAACTCACCTCCCGTACACAGAATCCTAACGGATACCTCATGCTAAACCGGGGAAAATCATCCGCTCAATAGAACAGTTTTATGATAATGGATGTCTTATTATTTCGACATATCCTCTCTGTCTTCCTTCCCGTTGGACCAAATAGTCTAGATTTTGATCGCAAAAGCCGCCCGGATGGAAAGCTCAAACGGGGGGCGCAAAATGCCCACTTCAGTGATGATACCGTCGAGATACCGGTGTGGCGTAATATCGAAGGCCGGGTTGAACACTTTGACCCCGGTGGGCGCAATTTGCACCTCGCCCAGGTGCGTTATCTCCTTCGGGTCACGTTCTTCCACCGGTATTTGGGCCCCGCTGTTGAGGCTAAGGTCGATGGAAGATAAGGGAGCGGCAGAAAAGACGGGAATACCGTTTTCCTTAGCCAGTACAGCCACGCTGTAAGAGCCGATCTTGTTAGCGGTATCGCCGTTGGCGGCAATGCGGTCGGCGCCAAAAATAACCAGATCAACTAGCTGCTGGTGCAGCACCCAGCCAGCCATATTGTCGGTGATTAAAGTTACTGGGATTTTATCCTCCATGAGCTCAAAAGCAGTGAGGCGAGCACCTTGAAGAAGCGGGCGTGTTTCATCGGCAAATACATGGATGTCTTTACCGGCTTCGTGGGCGGCTCGAATAACACCTAAGACCGTGCCGTAGCCGCAAGTGGCCAGGGCACCGGCGTTGCAGTGGGTAAGGATGCGGGCCCTTGGCGGCACAATAGTGTTGCCGTGGCGTCCGATGGCTTGATTGGTCTTAACGTCCTCTTGTTCCAGCAGCTGTGCTTCTTGAATAAGGGCAGCCTGGATTTCAGCCACGGGCCGGTTCTTAACTTGATCCAATTTAGCCTCTATGCGCTCCAAGGCCCAAAACAGATTTACTGCTGTGGGGCGGGTAGCCGCTAGTATTGCCTGTACATTGTGTAAATGGGCGAGCAATTCAGCTCGGTCTTGACCCTGGTACTCTAGGGCGCCCAGAGCCATCCCATAAGCTGCGGCCACACCGATGGCCGGTGCCCCGCGTACTGCCAGCCGGCGAATGGCCGCAGCTACCATTCGGTGGTCGGTACAGTGCAGATACTCCCGTTTTGTGGGGAGTTTAGTTTGATCTAATAATAATAAACTATTGTCTTCCCACCTCATGGCCTGCATGTTTATCCCCTCCCAGATTCATTTATGCCTGTTGTTCTATACCTTTGGGGTCGACAGAGACTAAACTGGAAAAGGTCTAATTTGGCGAAATTCGTCTATATAGGATTCGTTAGTCTTATGCTTATTACCTGCCCCGTTGCTAGCCGGTAAGTCAGTCCGCGCTGAATATTTATTCAGATCAATTAATTTCGCTGTGTTGGAGAGAACTTTAGGCTTTTTCCCTGGAACGCAAAAACGGCGAGGGCTTAAAACCCTCGCCGTTACTGTACTTTTCTGGTGGGCGGAGCAGGTTTCGAACCTGCGACCCCCTGCGTGTAAGGCAGGTGCTCTCCCGCTGAGCTATCCGCCCGAATTCAACTGTTGTTTGTTTGACCTGTGGCTTAATTCTAGCATGCCGGAGCTGCCGCGTCAAGGGTTGAACAGACTAGTGATAAAGTAAAATCCGGTCGCGATAGTCGCGTAGGATGTCGGATCTGAGATAAGTAATAAGCCGGGCTAACATAGATGCAGCTTCTTCGCGGGTAAGATAGGCTCCCGGCCGCGCTCGACCAAAGGTATCGCCGGAGATAAGGCCTATCTGACGCGCCACGGCAAAATTATTTCGAGCCCAGAGAGGAATATCGCCGTCATCGGCAAACCCGGTATGATAGCTGCTGCCCGGTCCTAGATTTTCAAACCCTAGAGCTCTGATAAAGGCCGTTACCGCCTGGGCTCGGGTAATTTTCCCTTGCGGCCCGAAATAGCCCGGGGCTACGCCCTCCATAATACCCCTCTCGGTGATGACGTTAAGATAAGGCCAGTCAGCATCTTGGGCGGAGAGGTCGCGATAGGGGCTCTCCGGCGGCGGGGTGTTTCGTCGGTTAGAGCTACTGCTTCTGGTAGTCGCCGGTTCCTCTGGCTCCAGCTGTAAGGCCCGTGCCAGAGCCAAGGCGAATTCGCGGCGGTTGACTGTAGCTGTGGGGTGAAAGTACCGACTTTCGGTTCCCCAAGCCCCTAAGCTGCCCAGCAGCACCGAATCGTTTTCCGACCAACGCCCCCGGACATCACTGTACTGGGGAACAGGCAATCTCTCTGTTTTGGGCGTGCCGGTAAGATTGATAGTTTGCTCCCCGCGCTGGCGCCGGCTGCCGGAGGGCACCCCCTCTTCATCAAGACGTGGGAGATCATAGCTTATCCGGAGAATACCTTCGCTGGTTTCTGTCTTGAGAAAGCCACCGGGAAAACTAATCTGCACCGGCTCATTGGGCACGTACTGCAAGTCGGTCTTAGTGGAGTGGGAAACTTGACTGTTGAAGGTACCGTTCCACTTAATTGTACCGGTTTCAGTATTAATTAGTTCGCAACGGATGGTACCGTAACCATCCTGAATCTCCACTCGGCCCCAAGGTTGGCGATAGCCGGTGCTGCCGCTGGTGATTTCCACCACTACTTCCCCTTCGTTACGGCCAATAGTGTAGACTTTACGTCCTTCTAAGTTACCGGCAAAATACGATACTGCTGGCTCGTGCAAAGTAACATTGGAAAAATCGAGTAAACTGCGTTTGCTGTCCAGTTTATATTGCCGGCCAGCCACTCGAATCGTCTCGGTAAAACGGCTTACTTCATTCTTGGCGGTAATCTCCTTCCCTTGTATCTGCCAGGTAGTGACCACGGTCAGCCGACGGCTGAGCTTAACTTCATGGAGTTTGTTCTCCACCTCATAGGTATAAGTTGTGCTCATCTGATTATCCCGGGGCTTGCCTTTCCTAATAGCCACGGTACCAGTAGCCAGAATCGGCTCACCGGTAATAAAGACCATTTCCTGGTAATTAGCTGTGATTTGACTGTCTGTTTCAGAGATAATCGCCTGCACTCCCACATCTAAAACCGCCGGTAGCGGTGGTGTGGTTGTAATACTGGCCGCTGTGGCCAGGGGACTTAATATTATCAGGATCATTACTAAACACAACATAGTATTAAACTTTCGCAGCATCGGCCTCACTCCTTCACCCAGGCCAGCAGCACTGTTTGACCTCGCCGGAGAAAAATGATGTCGTCGCCTCCGGCCAGGGCTTCCCCGGAATAAGCACGGCCATTTTTAATTACTAAAGCTTCTATGGCACTAAGCTCCCCTTCACCGTGACTGTCGGCGTGCTCCCATATCTGCCTGGCTGTACTAAAATTAGCCACATTCCTAAGAACCAGGTTCGGGCCGAAAGTAGCCCGCTCCGGCCCTGTCTCAGCCGGCGTTACTGCCGTCACCTGGCCTCTGCTTAACCGAGCCGCATCCAGCCCTCCGTCCGGCCAGAGCGCCAAGCCTAACGTGTCGCCGTCTTCGGTCACCACTAAAACTTCGGCATCGTCGTAACGGTCTTGCCAGAATCCCTGCCGAAACTGTTCCAGGGTTAACCTAGAGGGTTCTTCAGCCAATAAGCTCAGCGCCACTGTGTCACGGCTAAAACCCAGATCCTCGCTCCCGCGGCGACGGCGAGAAGACCAGCTACCATCAGAAAAAGTCTGATAAGAAGCTAAGGTAAAGGCCGTTCGTCCTACTTCGTCAATGGAACCGCGGTAAACCATATAGCCCGGAAAGTGGTCTCGTTCCTGGCCCAGCACCGAAACAACCAAACCCAGACTGCTGCCACCGGATCGCCGGGCCAATGCCTGTACGCTGTCACCTTCCTTTAAACCATAGGGGTCGGCCAGGCGCCCGTCTTTTAGAATAATTGCACCGGGACTTAGGACCAGCTCGGCTCGAGGAAGGGCTATCAGCCCGAGGCCCGGGTTTACCTGGTCGATGGCACCTGAGTAAGCCGTTTCCAATCCTCGCCAAATAACCGCTCTCAGCGCTTCCTGGCGGCCAAAGCCGCTGCCGACAGCTACATAGACTTCGGCCCCAGTAAGTTGGGCTGCAGCGGCAAGGTCTATCTGCCGATTCTCATGCCACAAGGTGGCGCCCGGCCGAAGCGGCACTTCCATGGTAGCTGCGGCAGTTGCCCAGATACCACTGTTTAAGCGTTGCACATCGGTGAGCACCAGTCTGCCCCCATGAGGGGAAAAGCTGCCCAGCCGCCCTCGAATCAGCTCGGCGTTATGGGAAGCAATGCCGGCCACGGTTATTCGCTCGGCCCAGGTGGAGGTAGGTGACGGTAGGCGAATTTGCACCTGATCTCCAGGCTGGATCGCAGCTATGGTACTGATCCGGCCGCTCACTGTCACTTGTGTGCCCGGGCTCAGATCATATTGCGCTGTGCGCCCGTCAGAGAGGACCAGCACCAGACTGCGCGCATCTACGGTTCGGACCTGCCCGCTTACTTCCAGCGTGGGTGGGTCGGCGGCACCCGGATCGGCTACCAAACCGGCAGCAACTTCTAGTACCATTTGGTCTAGCACCGTAACTGTCACATCTAGCCCTAAAGCCAAGTCCGCTATGGAAGCAGGACTTCCTCCCACAGTAACACTCACTGTGGGTGCGAACACCAAGTAATGCACCACCTGCGCAGCATCTCGTATAGCTACCCGTCTCGACAACAGATCTAGCTGCTCGATTCGGCCATTCACTGTCACCGGTCCTGCCGGCAAAATCTCAATAAATGGAACCGTGCGATCCCCTTGGACCAGATAGCGGATATTGTCCCCTGGCTGCAAGACATCTCCGTAGGCCAGCTGTCCCCGGTTCAGTACTACGGCTTGGGACAGGGGCTGGCTCCGCTGATCGGAGCTTAGTCTAAGTGCCGTCTTACTGCCCCCTGGCCGGACCATAATCCATAGTGCCGATTCGGCCGGCCGGCCGGCGATCTCTTCCTGTTCCATAGTCCGCGACTCCAATGTGCCAACTTCCCAGGCTGCGCTTACCCCCGGTGGTAGCATGCGTACTAGCCGATCCAGGATCAAGGCTAGTTCACCTCTCGTTACGGTTCCCTGTGGATCTAACCGCCCGGGGTGTGTCGGCTCCAAAAGGCCCAGTTCTAAAGCTCGCTGTACAGCCGCAACCAGATCAGGCCTGATTTCGCCGGCGTCACTGTACGCCGCCAAAGTGAACGACCCCTCGCCTCCGGTGACACCGGTACTCAATTCTAACGCCCGGACACACCAAGCAGCCACTTCTTGCCGCGTAGCCGGACCGGTCCAGGCCTCGGAATCAGCAGCCATGCCAATCGGGTTCCTATTGCTATCGCTTCCTGTCAATCCCCGGGCCGTAGCCACACTGACAAAACCGACTGCCCAAGCGGAAATGCCGATGCCGGTGCCGGCGCCGCCACCTCCCCCGGTCTCTGCTTGCTGGACCAAGTTTTCCCAACCCAGCAGACGAACCAAGGCCACCAAGGCCTGTTCCCTGGTCACCGCGGTCCCGGGGTTAAATCTGCCGCTGCCATCGCCGCGTAGGACTCCCTGGGCGCCCAGCCGCACAATGGCCCCGGCTGTCGAACCTGTCGGCAGGTCGGTGAAGCTTAGGGCGTTCCTAAGCTCAGTCGCGTTCCCACTGCCCACCAAGTAAAGGCCGAAATCAGTTTCCCAGCTTTGTGCCTGGGCCAAACCAGGCCCTGCTACAATAGTTGCTATCAGAGCCCAGACCAGCGCACGAACACTGATAGACGAAAAGTTTTGCCTCGACAACAAGATCCTCTCCTTCAGCGGCGTGTCGTTTATCACCCAACCCTGGCGTAGGGGTCGGTCTCTGTGCCGACCCGTCCATGGAAACCCGGGCGGCCGCCCAGGGCCGCCCCTACATGGGCTGTGAAAGCACCACCCAAAAACCGGGACGATCCAAGACCGCGTCGGCACTCCAAGTAGTAAAGTACCCAGCAGCAGTCCAGCTATCGCGGGTAGGATCGAAGTAATATAATGTGGGCTGCTGCCAAGAAGCCTGAGCAAAGTCAAAGCTGGTCGTTAAAGTTACTCGTTCGTTTAGCCAGGCCAATTCTTTCTCTCGCCCACCGCTGCTTAACCGGGCGGACAGCCGGTAGATGGGAGTGGCCACTACTCGTCCAGCCGGCAGCCGTCTTAGAAGGCCGGTGGCCTCCGACCCCCAGGCTTCTTCTACCGTAACGTAAATCGAAGCTTGTTCACGTTCGCGCTGACTGAGGCTGCGAACTTCCACACTGTTTACCGCCCGGATCGGCAGCTCCAGTTTCAGCTTCGGAGCCGCTAAATAAATGGTGCTATCCCTATCTGCCTCTGCTGCCGGCACAACGATGGTAAATGAACGCGTATTCTCATGTTCCGGTTTCATCAGATCCAGGCGGATTCGAGAATTCTTTAGCACGGCCGGCGGAATAATGATAACTGCTCCGGACGCTCCGCCTCCGGCGATGGTAAAATCCGTGGCTGCCGGTACAAATTCAGGTTCACTGTAACTCCGTTTTAGGGTACGAGCCGAGGCTGTCCAGGTTTGATCCGAAACGCCATCCTTGTTCACAGCTCGAACAGAAAAGTAGTAACGGGTGTCCGGTTCCAAATCTTGAGCGTAGTAATACAAAACCATTGGTTCGTCAGCCTTGGGCTCGGCGACGCCGTAGGTCTTGCCGCTGGCAGAAGCCAAAAAGTACTGATCGCTTCTGGACTCGCCGGCATATATTTCATAGCTGGCGGCCCCGATTGCTGGCAGCCACCTAAGCTCAATGGTGTTCGCGCTCACGGCCCGAGCTTCCAATCCTTCGGGTGGCTTCGGCGGTCCTACATAGGTAAAGGCATCAGGCCAGGTATAGGAAGAGCCGTCAGGGTTGGTGACGGTCACATCTACCGCTCCCAGATCTCCCTCCGGTGTGACTACCACCAGCTCAGTATCACTCTTGCGCTGCACCGATCGCGCCGGGGCAGCGCCGAATAACACCTCTATTCCCAAATCAAATTGGCTGCCGGCAATCACCACGTTCGTGCCACCGGCACTGGGTCCGCGAGTTGGATTTATGCTGGTGATCACCGGTCCCGGCTTGTCTTCGTAGATAAAGCCGGATATGAGTTTGGCCATGGCTCCGTCGGGGTTGATTACCGTTACGTTCACCGGGCCCACCGGACCGGGCGGTGTAATGGCCGCAAGCTGCTCCACCGATAAGAAAGTAGTTTTAGCAGCCAAGCGGTCACCGAAAAACAGCGCTGGTGCCTCTTGGGGACCATCTGCTGAGATCCGGTCCGCAAATCCCTGGCCGTGAACCACCACCGGCGTGCCCCCGCTAGTGCGGCCGCTGTTAGGTACCATCTGCTCAATCGAAGGTTTGCTCTTTGGTTCGGCCACATAGGTAAAACCATCTTTTAGCCGAGCTGTAGCCCCATTGGGATTCATCACCACTACGTCTAAGCTCAAATCTTCTTCTCGCTTTGGGGCTGCTGGAATGGTTAGGGTAACTGCTGTGCCTTGGTTTATCACTTCGCAGCCTGCTATTTCTTGTCCACCCAAAAACACCTTGGCTCCACTCAAAAAACCACTGCCGTTTATTTGGGCCGGAATAGTCACCAAATATGGCCCCTTGCTCGGTACAATGGAATCTATCTCAATGGGTTCCGTAACCTCGGTGTAAGTAAAACCGCCTGGGACCGTAAACACACCGCCATCGGCATTGATCACCGATACATCCACCGGGCCTGGTTTCTCCGCCGGCGGGACCTCTATTTGTATGCTTTGCATATAACCTTGACTCGCTTTATCTTGATCCGGATCGGGAGACCAGTCTACGATGCTCACTGGCTGATGACCGAGCAAAACCGTTAGCTGATGATCCGGCTTATGCTTCAAGTTGACACCCCAAATATCTACCAGGATGCCGCCGGTAACCGGGCCTTTGTTGGGGATAACTTGGGTTATACGCGGCTGCAGCTGCGGATCGCGAATGTAGCTAAAGGCCTCAGTAACTGTATCGCTGGCCCCGTCCGGGTTTAGAACAGTAATATCGGCTTTCTCCCCGACTTTGCCCGGCGGCGAATAGACAAAAAGGGTTGTCTCTGAGCTTTTCGCCGTATCTACCCTGGCTGCCTGGTCATTGAAGTATACCTTAGCTCCAGTGGAAAAGCCGCTGCCGGCAAGCACCACCGGCGTACCGCCGCTGGCCCGGCCCTGCTTCGGCTCCACCGATTGTATGCGCGGTTCCGTCGTAACATAGCGATAGGTATAGGCATTGTTAGCCGTAACCGTGGCACTGTCAGGGTTCATAATCCGCACATCCACCGTACCAGGCACGTGCGGCGGTGTTTTTACCCGGAGTATTGTCCGCTCTGGGTTTAATTCCACATCATCAGCGGCAACTTTCTCATGGCCGAAATATACCGTCGGCGGGACCAACTTTGTTTTTGTCTCTTCATCTGTTCCATTTCCATCTTCATCTTTTGTCTCATTGGTTTCTATACCATTTCCATTCCCATCCTCGTCTTCCGGTTCATCAGATTCTACCTCTTCTATGTTCCCAAAATCATAACCACGAATAGTTACCAGCGTGCCGCCGTCCACACTACCTTGATTCGGTACAATAGAACGAAACTCCGGACGGGTACGAGGATAGACATAGTGGAAAGGTATTGCATCGCTCTGTCCTCCGTCAATGGTGTTAACGGCAACAACATCAATTTCTTCACCTACCCAGTCGGCAGGAGCCGGAGGTGTCACTACTTCCATCTGGTCGTAACCTTTTCGAGCAACCTGAGCTGCCTGCTTCCACTTAAAATAAACAGTTGTATCCTCACGAAAATTGGTTCCTTTAAGCAGCACTTTTGTTCCTCCGGAAAGCGGACCTTTATCAGGTTCGATTTCATCGATAACTGGCCTGCTTAGCTGAGGGACTTTATACGTAAAACCATCCTCTTTATACGCCCTGCCCCAAGTTACGGCCTCTGAAGCCAATACTGCATCCGGGTTTATGGCTTCTACATGAACACTTGTCTCTCGATCTTTTTCTGGCATCCAGGGAGTCTTGAAAGCTATTTCTGTAGCCGAAATGAACTCTACTTCTTCCGCTTCTATTTCTGTTAGTGTTTTGCCATCTTTGTACCACAGTGAAACCGCCAGATCTGACACTTCGTATTTCGGTATCGAATCTTCATGTTGACGTTTCTCGTTCTCTTGTTCTATTTTCTCGTTTTCCTCGTCTATATACTTCTCTACCTGTTCTCTACTTAGGAATCCCTTGCCCTTAACCACAACCCATGTGCCCCCATCGGCTGTGCCAGAACTCGGTGAAAGACTGGTTATTTCCGGTGCACTCACATAAATGTACCGGTAGTGGTAGGTATCTTCATTGCCACCGCTTTTTTTAATCACCCTTATTGGGTAAGCACCAGGTTCGTTAGCCGGTACAGTACAGGTAATAACAGTTCGATATTTCAACCCTTCTTCACCGTTAGGTTCGCCTAGTTGTTCTAAAGTGACTTTTAAATTTTGTACTGGTCTATTCCCAATTAAAACCGTATCCCCTTCTTCAAAGCCTTCGCCTTTTATAACCAGTTCAGTTCCGCCTTTGGTTGTACCAACGAGGGAAGAGACCTCTTCTATAGATACCTCTCCAGGAATCGGTTTGTATTCAAAGGCACGCTGAAGGGTTCGTTCACCAAAAGGATTCTTTACGGTCACATTCTTGTAACCCGGCGTGGACTGAGGAAGGATAAACCTAAGGATCTCTTCTCCACTGGGCCTGACTTCTATGTTCTTGCCGTCTGTCACCACCGCCCGACCTTGATTATCCTCAAAGTAAATATCTATTTTATCAAGAAGCAACTGCTTTTTGTTAACATGGTCGGTCCAAGCAATGTTCGTACCCACAATTTCTATCACATCGCCTCCACTGATCAACCCTTCGGTTGGTCGAATACTGGACAGCTCCATGTTGTTTCCACGATAAACAAAACCGTACTCTCTATAAGCAATACCGGGCTTTCGTCCCTCTTTGGCCGAGGGGTTTACCAACCAAACCCGGGCTGCTCCTTCTTTGCCTTCCGGTGCTTCCGGCAACACAACTGTAACCTTGCTTACACCTTCTTCACCTTCCAGGATCTCCACTTTGTCGACTTGAGCCAGACCCTCATCACTAATCTCCGATCCAAAATAAACCTTGAAATTACTTCTTAGCTTTCTGGCATAGATTTCTACCGGCACTCCACCGGCCACCGGTCCTTCGTTATTTTCTGTTTCTGGATTATGGATAGGCAATATTTCCTTTCCCTGTACCGTAGTTACAAATTCAGGCACAGGCACAGGTTGATAGTAAGTAAAGCCACCACGTAGCTCCGTTAATTCGACCACTGTTATACTTTCTTCCTCATTGTTCTCTGCTTTCTTTTCTGTTTTAATTACTTCCAGAATTACGGTAACTGGTACTTCCAATTCGTCTGATAAGAATATCGGGGCCAAGACCTCTATTTCCATCGGACTAAGCCGCTTAGCGTCTGTTCCTTTTCTGTTTTCGCTACCAAAGTAAACGTTAACTTCAGCATCCTGCTGAAAGTTCAGGCCGTGTAGAACAACCTTGGTTGTTTCTCCCATAGGGCCTTCAGACGGAGACACATCATTTAATATAAGCTGCTTCTCTTCCTTCTGATACAAAAAGCCATATGGATAAGTAAATTCCCCATGGGGGCTAGGGTTTTTAACTGTGACAGGATACCAGCCGTCCTGACTATTTGGAGCAGGAGGCATCTTTATTTCAATTTCTGTGCCACGTACAATTAAAACATCCGCCTTTATTTGCCCTACATAAACCTCTGCACCAGAGATGAAATCTTGGCCTTTAATCGTTACTTCATATCCTCCGGCAATACTGCCAGCATTAGGCTCTACTCTTTCTACTGTCGGCGTAAGATAATCATCTCGATATTGAAAACCAGCCTTCATTACGGACGGTATAATCTTACCTGCTTCCGGTTCAGATTCTATTTTCACATCCACTTCCCATTGGCCACCAGGCGTTCTCACATAAATAGTGTTGCCATCGGGAATGCAATACTCGCCGTTCGCAAGGTCTTCTTTTGGTTTATCTGTACTTACTAACGGTTCCTTGCCACCAAAAAACAACTTCTTCGTTGAACCCAAGTGTTCGCCTCTTATCTCTACTAAGGTGCCCCCTCCCGTTGGGCCGAGGTTTGGCGTAATGCTCTCCATGTAAGGTGATACATAATACGAAAACTCGCTAGACCATACAGCTTGCTTTTTGTCCGGATTGATAACAGTTACCTTGGCCTCGCCAACTGAACCCTCCGGTAATCTAACTCTTAACCTGACTTTTACTTTGGATTCTTCCCTTTCCTCTTCAACTTGAAGAACTGTAGCCGGTTCGCCGCCGAACAAAACATGAATACCATAGCTACCATCCTCGTATGTACGGTAGTCTAATTCTTTCCCTTCAATGGTAACCTCGGTACCTCCGCGTACAGGGCCATAGTCTGGCTCTACATTCGATATTTCTGGGTTACTTTCGCGATAAGTTATCGTGGCCTCTGCAGACTTACCATCGGACCGAACTAGCTTTAATGTGGTTGAACCTATGTCACCGTAGGGAGCCACAACTTTTACCTGATCACTTTCTACAGAGACAATTTCCGCTGATCGATCTCCAATAGTCACTAACGTAGTTGAACCTAGTCCTGTTCCCTCGATCTCAATAGCGGTGCCGCCGGCACTTGAGACTTGTCCAGGGGTTATCTTCTCAATTAATGGGCCATCCTCCGCCTGCACCGGCTGCGGTTCTACTATGGTCATTAACAGCATCAGGCTCAGGACAAAAGCCACTGTTTTCTTCTTGGTTGAGATCTTCTTTAGGAACGGGTACATATGTATCAACCTCCGCTGGGATTTGGTTGTGGCGATAGTTGCCCCT
>DURJ01000027.1 GCA_012837285.1 Bacillota bacterium | reverse complement strand
TTTTTTATCAGTTGCTTTAGTTCTAATGCGGTGTTAATACCCTTGGTCATAAATCAGCCAGGGGCTGTTTTTGTCGTCGCGAAAGAGAATCATGCTCCAGTTGTCATAGACGCCTTCGTTCCAGGGGCCTCCGTCTTTAAGAGGATATTCGATGTTGAAACTGACTTTGAATACAATGATGTTGTCGACGGTTGTAGGATGATTGCCGGGGCGATAGCTCCGGCGCATGGGGTCTTGGGAGTCATAGTCTATCGTGAGCAAAGTGCGTTTTTCGGTACCATATAGTTGGACATGGCCGCTTTTTACATTTTCTAAGGTCCGGTGTTCGCGCGGATACAAGGTAGCCAATATGGCCTCGGCATCTTTGGCAGCCACTGCCCGGTAGTATTCTTCCACCACGGCGCGGGCGGCGGCCACCTCGGCCTCGGTAAATTCCGGCAGGGGGCTGTCGTCAACCGGTTCGGTTACCGTGGCCGGTACGATTACTTCTTTAATTAGCGCCTGCTCAAGTAAGTTCAAATCGCCCGCCAATACCGATAGGTCACCATATACTTCCTCCAGGTCCTTCCGGGAAAAACTTATCATAGTGTCATAGGCAGCGATATCAAGCGTACCGTTGGACGTTGAGGGGCGGAAGGCAAAGGTTACGTTGTCAACATTGTCGATCATGCAAAAGAGGACCATCGCATTTCTTTGCAGAGTCGCTAGCTTCTTAGGATCGGAGGTAACAGCGGGCAACTTCTGGTTGTTTTTCGTACTATCGGCCGGCTCGTAGTAAGCAGTGAGGCCGTAAGGCTTTTTCTCGGTGTCTAAGGACATAAATTGCTGCCTAAAATAGGTGTCCGGTACCGGTAGCCGACCGATAATGCCTCCAACCTTCACGTGGTTACCAACATACGGTGTTTTGTACTTAGTGATTTCACCCAGGTTGTATCCGCCGGTCGAAGTGGCCGAACCCATCCTGGCACTGAACCAATCCTTTACCCAGCGGCAATCGCGGTCAGAAAGCGCCCAAACGTCAGCTTCTCCTTCTTCCGATAGATACGTTAGGGCCAAACCATATTGGTACGCTCCGTTGCGTGGGTCCCCACCTTTTTGGTAGAGCCAGAGCGCGTACTCCGCATTTTCTACACTGTGTTGCCGTTTCATGGTCACACTCAAGCTGAAGTCGACCGGATACTGTCCATCCGGCTCCAGACTGGGCCAATCCTCCTCCGGTAAGGGGCTCCGTTTAGCATTATTGATTAGCTTGATAATAGGTCCCCATTCATGCTCATCTACAATCTGGGTTTCTTTGTTTTCGCTCTGTTCGGCCACCCAGCTCACCCGGGCCACATCGTTGATGGTAATTGCACTGTGCCCTGGGGCACTGGCCCCGAGCCAAGCCGCCCCGATAATCATACAGGCCAATACAATAACCGCTACCATAACAGACCTTCGGCCAGAGCCCATGATGGCCACCAGTCTTTCCTTCAAAGTTTTCTTCTCCTCACACATGGTGGTGGAAAGTACACCGATGGGGTATCGGTGCTCGGCCACCATGGAAATGAGCGTCTCCCCATAGGACTGTTTGTCAGCAGCACTGAGGTTCTTAATTACTGCTTCATCACAGGACAGTTCACAAGCGCGGTTAATCTCCCGCCTGATGAGAATCATAAGCGGATTAAACCAATGAAGCGAAGTCACAAGCACCGTAACCCACTTATAGCCCATGTCAAAGTGCCGTAAGTGGGTAAGCTCATGCCTAAGGATATATTCCAGCTGCCGCGGTGCATACTCTGTATCTGGGATGATAATGCGAGGCGCCAGTATCCCCACCAGCACAGGGGTGGTTGCAAAGCGGTTGCGAAAAAGCTTTACCTTTGAATTGTCACCCGCTAAGCGGTCTAGCAGCGCTTGCTCCCCAGGCGCGGCCGGGATATTACTTGGCCGCAACAAGGAAACAAAACGGCTATAACCGCCAAAATAAAAGCCCACGGACAGCAGTGTTCCCAGCAGCCATACATAGAAAGCAAATTGGCCAAACAAGTCGTTGAAATACCTTGCGTGATCATAATCCTTGTTATAGGCACCGGTTTCAACCTTGCGGGTGACCGATAGATCAGCAGACAGGGATGTATTACCTTGGTTCTCATTAACAGCGGCAGATGAACTTATAGTCACAGGGGGCTCGGCCGGATAAAAGGCGCGATTCATAAGACTCTCTTCGAAGGAAAACGGGAGAGCCAGCCGAAGCAGCACCAGCAACCAAATGTAATATTGGAAGGCCTGAGAAACCCTGTTGTTAATTAGCGGTTTTACAGCAAACAGCAGTCCGGCTAAAATACTGCCCGACAGTGACAACGATAGAATTAGTTTTACCGTTTCGTTCATATCATTCACCTACCTTGAACAAAGAGCGCAGTTCCTCAATATCGCTCTTATCCAGTTTATCCCCCTCTACCAAGGAAGCAACCAAGTTCTTCGCACTACCCCAGTACAGGCGGTCAATGAGCCGCTCAGTTCTATATTCTTTGTATTCCTTTTCGCTCACTAGCGGTGAGTAATACAACACATCTTTTTTTGTGGACGAAACTGCGCCTTTCTCACACAGGCGACGCAGCAACGTCTTAATAGTAGAGCTTTCCCAATCAGAAGACTTCTCCAAGGTCTCCCTTATGGCAGCCATAGGGAGTGCTTCCTTGGCCGCCCACAGCACACGCATTACTTTAAGCTCCG
>DURJ01000026.1 GCA_012837285.1 Bacillota bacterium | reverse complement strand
GCGAATGGTCCGAGGGAAGCATCTATCTGCTACTTTCGTTGCCTGTAAACGGCGGCCCCGTTTTCTTCACCAAACTGCTGGCTATACTGCTAGAATTTATCGTCCAGACAGCAGGGGCCTATGGTATGACTTTTCTGTTCGCCTATATCTTCGAGGTCACCAGTAGGGCTGATCTTCGGTGGGCGTTGACCTTTGCCATGTCTGAACGAGAAAGTCTGATACTGCAGGCTGCGGTAATGATTGGTCTCATCATAGTTGCCGGGATGGCGCTCTTGGCCAGTGCCATTTTCTTGAGCCAATCCCTAGGCCGACTCGTTCGCAAATATCAGGGGCTATGTACCTTTGCTTCTTTCTTGTTTCTCCTCTGGCTAGCCGGAAAAATTGCTGTGGGGACGGGCGATCTTGTTTTTCGTTTTACTAATTTAGCTAATATCCCTCACACGGCTATCCCGCAAGTAGCAGCACTATGGCAAATAACAGCCTTTGTGCTAGCCACCGAAGTGTTAATAACGGCTCTTTATCTGGCTGCCACCGCCTATATCTATGACACAAAGCTAGAACTGTAACCACTCCATCTTTACCGCTTCCCCTAAGTGAAGACGCCTTAAGCCAGAAGCTTAAGGCGTCTTCTTATGGACTGTTTTCGGTTTTGTTTCCGCCCTAGTCCTGGGCCAAGGTTTGGAGATCTTTGTTAATCTGGGAGAAGATATATACCGGTGCACAACCGGGATAGAGGTAGCAACGTTTGGCCCGACTCATGGCTTCTTCCACTTTGTCACTGGAAGGGAAATATTTCCAGCAGTTGCCGCAAACGAACAGGTTCTTGTCCTGGGCCAGCGCCGGGTCGAAATCAGGTACTCCCCCGGCCACAAAGATACATTCGCCTTTCCGGTCCACAAATTCGGCCATGTCTATACCGGTGTTTTTAAATGAATCTAAGGCACCCCGAATATTGACGTAACAGCCAGGGCACGTTTGTTGAACGATAACCGTCAACCCCCGGTACATACCCACCGGGTTATCGTTGGGCCGTTTGAAGACACGCCGGACCGCGTCTTTGTTCTCGCCCACCACTTCGATAGCATCCAGATCCGCCACACCCAGTCCTTCGTTGGCAGCGATCCTAACTGCGGGTATTTCCACCGGATCAAAGCCCATAGTATAGCTGGCTACTGCATCCACAGCCACAGTATCAGCTCCGGTAACAATTAGATTCATCTCCACCGGTGTACCTGCATGCGGTCCTTGACCTTCCATGCCGATAATACCGTCGATAATGGTCAAATCGGCCTTCCGCACTCGGTATAAGTCAGCAAATTTTTGTCCCAAATCGATCCGGTGCGCTCCTTGTTGCTGCTCGTCAGGGTGCCGATTAGGAATAATGCCGTTCCAGTTTTTCAAGCCCAAAGTAACTGTGCCGGCTAAATGTACTTTCAGTTTGGGGAGATTAATAACCACGTCGGCCTCAAGGAAAGGAAGGAATACTTCGGCTCGCTTAAACACCTTGGCCAGTGGGATGTCTACTACCACTGTAGCCGCTTCATCAAAGTAGATAACTTTGTCGGCGCCGCCTCGATAAGCCGCCTCTTCCATGCCCGCAGCGACAAAAGCCGGTTTAGCACGACCCACGTGAAGTCCAAGTGAAGGGTTGTCACCTACCCATACTTCTCCCGCTTTGGACTCTTCCTTGATATAGGCCACTACCGCTTCCACCGTCCGCGGATCCACCACAGCGAAGCTCTCGGCCGGAGCTTGAAAAGCCAAGTTAGGTTTAATAAGAACCCTGTCTCCAGGCTGAATAATACTATCCAGCGAACCGATGGTCAGCTCTACCGACTTTTTTACCGCGGCTCGAATAGCCGCCACGTCTTGATCGTAGCGAACAAAACGACCACCCATGAACTCCGCGTTCCCCTGAATCCCTTCTGCCTTTACCAACGCCACCTTGGGTCGACTCATGCTCTTCCCTCCCCTCGGGATCACCAGCATCTTACCCTCAAGCTACCTAAACGTAGTCGTTATCACCTCCTGACAGAATAAGAGGATTAATTCCCCTTATTCTTACTTCTACCTCTATTTCATTTTTCCTGCTTGTTTAATCCAATTAAAGGGCTCCTCTTTCCACGAAGAAGTTACATAATCGCTCCTGGACCAAAATTCGTCCAGATGATTGATGAGGATCTCGCCGGTACGGAGATCCACTTTTAGAAGTGTTCTGGTCCCGTCACCGAAACCATGGCCACAGTGCCACATACGTATTCACCCCCCACTACTTTGAACAGAGGCATAATAAAAAACAGGCCTTAGGTTCTGCTTCTGTAGGCCCATTGATCCTTACAGTTAATAAGCGTGTAAGTTCACGCCCTGTCCGTGACGATTTCGGGGTGTCTATTCAGGCGTAAATGGCGTTATTGAATATCCAGCGATTCCTGTAGCACGGCAAGTGAACAGATTAGCCGTCATTCCGAAGGAGCAAAGTGACAACTAAGGTGAGTTTTTTGACTCTCCGATTACCCCTGAATGGACACATTTCGGGTCTGAATTGTTCCCTTATATTTAATTATACTTATTGACTATGGTTAAGTCAACTGATATAATATTAGTTTTTGCTACCCTAGCCCTGCCAACAAGCAGGTTTTAGTGTGAACAACACAAAAGCTGCCGAAGCAACTCTTCTTCCTTACCTGAAGAATTACTTCCGCAGCTTAAGCAAATAACGGTTCCTATTCAGGAGGAATGCTCATCTGCTCAGGGTCGACGGTAAACTCCACCAGCTTAAAATTCATCACCATGGGTGCCTGGAAAGCCAGGGCCAGAGCCATGGCATCACTGGGGCGAGCGTCCAGGACAAACTCTTCTCCGTTGACATCTACATGTACGTCCGCATAAAAGACGTCGTTTCTTAAGTCGGTGATAACAACTTGTTCTACCTTCGCACCCACTCGGCGGCAAAAATCCACCATTAGATGGTGTGTTAAGGGCCGCTCGGTGGTTAGGCCTTGTAGGTAAAGAGCAATGACCTGAGCTTCGAAGGGGCCGACGACGATGGGCAGGTACTTTCCTCCCTTGGTTTCCCTTACGAGCACCACATGATTTCCACTGCTGTCCACAGCCACACTCTGCACTTCCACTGGTAACGTCGGCATCCGGCCTCACTTCCTTTCACGGGTCTATCTTAAGTATATCATTTTTCCGCACCGGGACCACTGTAATATTATTGCTAATAGTCCACGACCGTAGCGGCCATGATTAGAAGAGCTTGACAGAGAGCAAGCCTTGGGGTTAAACTAGTTTGAGAGATATAATCATTTTCATTGGGGTGAGGCTGTTGTCACCGGTTTTTACCATTACCGCTATTGGCACCTTAGCCGGTATTGTCGGCACCGGTCTTGGTGGTCTTATCACTGTAATTGCCGGCAATCGCCGTGGTCGAACGTTGAGTTTTGTGCTGGCCTTTTCCGGTGGAATCATGCTGGCTGTTGTGTTTGCTGATCTTTTGCCGGAAGCTCTTCGCTTAGGCGGGGTCCGCGTTTCTCTGGTTGGACTGTTGCTGGGAGTGGCGTTACTGCTGCTTCTCGACTTATACTTACCCCACTCTCACTTTTTATCCATTGATTGCCAAAGCCAACAAGGTCGTTTCATGCAAAGTAGCATTCTGCTGGGAATAGGAATTGCCATGCACAACTTTCCTGAAGGTCTGGCCATCGGAGCCGGCTATGCGGTGTCCGAACACTTAGGACTGGGGCTGGCACTTATCATAGCTATACAAAATGTTCCCGAAGGCATGGCCATGGGTGGTCCAATGAAAGCCGCCTGTATTGATGATAAACATATCTTGTTGTGGAGTTGTTTGGCCGGTGTGCCTATGGGCGTGGGCGCCTGGTCAGGAGCTGTGCTGGGAGCCGTCTCCCCGGCAATGTTGTCCTTGGCTCTGGGACTGGCGGCCGGAGCTATGCTGTATATTACGTTTGATGAGCTGCTGCCTGAAGCTCATGAACTGGGCGGCCCAGGTCATGCAGCTACTTTTGGGGCCGTAGTGGGAGCTGTACTGGGCTTGCTCTTAATCTGGCTGTTACCTGGGATAGACTAGTCTCTGTATAACTACTGCTACTCTAACCTACCCTGTGACTAGTTGAGAGGGGTTGCTCCGATCCTTGCTGTGGACGGGCAACCCCTCTCCTTAGTCTTATCTTGCGGTCTGCTAATGACTGGCTGGCAGCCATTATTTCAGGCGGTAAAACAGCCTTTTAGTGTTAACTGTAAGAATCGGTGCCAGCTCCTCCAGCTCACGGCCCAAGATGTCCGCCAATTTGGCCGCTACGTGAACAACCCGAGCCGGCTCGTTTCTTTTCCCCCGGTAGGGTTCCGGAGAAAGATAAGGGCTGTCGGTCTCAACAAGGAGGCGATCCGCCGGTACGTTAGCTACTGTGCCGGGCAAACGGCGAGCATTTTTGAATGTAACCGGTCCGGCATAGGAAATATAGTACCCCAGCTTTACACACTCTTTGGCCAGCTCGCTACTGCCGGAAAAGCAGTGCATCACGCCGCCTTGCGGCAGCGGACCTATGTCCCGAACAGTTGTCAGGAGATCAGCATGAGATTCCCGGTTATGAATAATAGCAGGTAGATTCATTGTTGCGGCCAATTCCAACTGTCGCCGAAAGACCGTTTTCTGTGCTTCCTGATCGGGCACACCGTTTACATAGTCCAGGCCAATTTCTCCCACTGCCACCACCTGTGGATGGTGGACCAAATCCCTCAGTTCGGCGAAAACATCTTCACCCCTGTCAACGATGTTTTCCGGATGTAAACCCACTGCTGCCCATACCGGGGCGTATTTCTCGGCCAGTTTTATGGCCTGACGGGACGATTCCAGGTCATAACCCGGGCAGATAATCGCCTGAACGCCCACCGCCAGTGCCCGAGCCAGAACATCCTCCAAATCCGGTAACAGCAGCGGGTCTTGCAGATGGGCATGGCTGTCAATGAGCATATTACCACTCCTTACAAAGCTGCTGCCTTTCCCGGTTTACCGAAAAAGGCAGTAGCTTTTCGTAACCTTTAACGTACCGAAGCCCCGCTATCGATCGGCCGATCCACAGTCAGCAGCGAGATGGCCCGGTCTTCGCCTTCGCCGGGGAAGCTGGCCGCCAACAACATGCCGTTGGATTCTACTCCCATCAGTTTGGCCGGCTCTAAGTTGGTCACCACTACTATCTTCTTGCCTACCAGTTGTTCCGGTTCATAAGACCTGCCAATGCCGGCTACCAACTGACGCCGTTCTTTACCCAGGGCTACTTCCAGGCGCAGCAGTTTCTTCGACTTGGGTACGCGCTCCGCTACCAATACTTCGGCCACCTTCAGCTCTACCTTGGCAAACTCGTGGATGCTAATCTTGTCTCCCGCCGGTTCCGCCTGGGGTTGCTCTGCCGCCTTTACATCTGTCTTCTGCTCACTCACAGTTTCTTCCTCCTTATCGGTATCGATGCGTGGAAACAGTGGAGCACCACGGTGTGTTTTGGCCCCTGGTTTCAGCCCACCCCAATGTTTGGCCGCATCCCAACCCACAGCGCTAGGATCGTCGGCTTGGCCCAGCTGCTCCCAAATAAGCCGCGGCGTCGAGGTTAAATAAGGCACTAACAGCACCGCCAAAATCCTTCCGGTCTCGGCTAGATTATACATCACCGTGGCCAAGCGCTCATGTTCTTTCTCCTTGGCCAGGGCCCAGGGTGCCGTCTCGTCAATGTACTTATTGGCTCTCTTGACCAGTTCCCAGATAGCTTCCAGAGCCGCGCTAATCTCCAGCCGCTCCATAGCTGCCTCGGCATTCGCCACTGCTGCTTGGGCCACCTGCTTCAGTTCATCATCAGGCGTTGCTTCCGGGCCGGGAACCGGCACCTCACCGTCGAAATACTTTTTCATCATGGTGAGCGTCCGATAAAGTAGGTTCCCCAGGTCGTTGGCTAAATCAGAGTTAATCCGTTTGATCAGAGCGTCTTCGGAATAGTAGCCGTCAGCACCGAAAGGAATTTCCCGCAGCAAGAAATAGCGAATGGCATCCACACCGTACTTATCCACCAGCACCAACGGATCCACCACATTGCCCTTGGATTTAGACATTTTGCCGCTGTCTAGGATTAGCCAGCCGTGACCGAACACTTTCTTCGGCAGCGGTAGGTCTAGGGCCATGAGCATCATAGGCCAAATAATGGTATGGAAGCGGACAATCTCTTTACCGACCAAGTGTACGTCCGCCGGCCAATACCGTTCGAACTGGGCCTCATTGTCCGAAGGATAGCCCAGGGCGGTAATGTAATTGGCCAAAGCATCGATCCACACATAAACAACGTGTTTGGTGTCAAACGGCACCGGAATGCCCCAGTCAAATGTAGTCCGCGAAACACACAGATCCTCTAAGCCCTGATTGACAAAGCTGATCATCTCATTGCGACGAGAAGACGGCTGAATGAAATCGGGATTGTCCTCCACATACTGCAGCCAACGGTCGGCATAACGGGACATCCGAAAGAAGTAGCTTTCCTCTTTCACCAGCTCCACCGGTCGACCGCAGTCGGGACAGATATGTTCCCCCGTTATTTGCCGTTCGGTCCAGAAGGTCTCGCAGGGAACACAATACCAGCCTTCATATTCGGACTTGTAAATGTCTCCGCTGTCGAACAACCGCTGAAAAATTGCCTGCACGGCCTTAACATGGCGTTCTTCGGTGGTGCGGATAAAATCGTCATAGCTGATGTCTAGAGTTTGCCATAAGTCCTTAAACCCAGCCACGATTCGGTCCACATATTCTTGGGGTGAGACTCCCTGCTGGGCCGCCACCCGTTGAATCTTCTGCCCATGCTCATCGGACCCGGTAAGAAACATAACATCGTAGCCCTGATGCCGCTTAAACCGGGCCAAGGCATCGGCCGCCACCTCGGTGTAAGCGTGGCCAATGTGCAAGTTATCACTGGGATAGTAAATGGGCGTGGTCACATAAAAAGTCTTCTTCTCTGTCATGTCAAACCCTCCTAAGCTAGTATTGACCAAAAAGTAACAAAAAAGCCCTTGCCCCTGGATAAGCCAGGGGCAAGGGTCGCTTGCGGTACCACCCTGATTCGCGTAAGACCTTGCGGTCACAACGCCTCAACAGGTACAGACAGCATCTGTACCGGGGCGAGATAACGGTCGCCTAAATAACCGGCCAAGTGTACTCCCTCTCGGTTTCCACCCACAGCTTTGGGGCCATGTTCAGCAGCCTTAAGGCACCGGCTTGCACCTTACCCGGCTCGCTTGGGCCTTTACTCTGCCTACTCTTCCCCAGCATCGCCTTCAGTCTTTGGCATTCACTTTACTAAATTATGTTCCCGTTGTCAAGTGGCGTGTCACG